>JBPCRW010000284.1:0-6783 GCA_050996405.1 Pyrinomonadaceae bacterium
AAAAGTCTATTGATTAGCGTCCGAAGAAACAATCGCTCTCTAAGCGCGATTGCTGATGAACACACTACATCTACGACTAAATCCCAAAGCGGATTATAGCCATAGTCTTGTGCTAACTCTTGATAAACGAATGCAAAATCTATAATTATTTGCCGTGCCAAACGCCGATTCGTCTCTGCACGAGATTTTCAACATCGAGCGGCACGCCGTCGGCTTTCGCCTTCTGAATAAACGCGCTGTCAATCTTGAAAATTTTTAACTTCACTAAATCTTCAGCGTCGAGATTCGGAAAACCCGCATTGCGAACTTCGGCAATATATTCGGGCGTGATTTTGAAAATTTTCATTTTTACCAGACTCTCGAAATTATCGGTTTTAAAATTCATCGCCGTCACCTGTTTGACGTAATCGGCATCAATTTTAAAAATCCGCGCCTTGACCAAATCGTCGAAATTGAGATTCGGAAATCCGGTCGCGTTCATCTCGCGCATAAATTTTGAATCGACTTTGAAAATTGCCGCTTTGAACAAATCGTCAACGTCGAGTTTTCCGAAATTCGCCGACAGCAAATCGTCGGCTAAAGCAGTCGTGACATTTATCGTCGTCGCGGCGAAAAGTCTGTTTTCAATGTCGCGTTCGTCGCCGGATTTCGACGGTTTTTCAAAGTCAAACCCGCGCGTTTTCATCGCCGAAATAAACTGCGGATTCGACGTAAAACGAAATGTTCCCGCGCCTTTACCGTTTTGAAAATTCCCTTCGCATTCAATTGTTCCGGCTTCGCGCGCGATGCGAAACTTAACGGGAGAATTCGCGCCCGCGACCTGCGCTTCGGTCAATCCCTGCAAATCGCCGTAAGCGTAGCTCGAACCTTGATTAGTATCGTTTCCTTTCGATGTTTGATAACGAAAATTCAGATAAACTTTGTCTTTTGAATTTTGGTCATCGTTGTCTTTGTCATCTTTATTTTTGTTGTTCCAATTGTAATTATTATCGTTAGCCGTCCACGTTCCGTTTAAATTAACTTGCGCGACAATCACATAATTTCCGATGACGATAACGATAAACGCGAAACAGATTCGCAGCAGAATTTGAAAACCTTTCGGCATAAATAGAAAACTCCTCTGGATAAATTAGCGCAAAAAAATGCGGCGTGTGTTACAAAAGGAAAACACCGCCGCCGAAAAGTTTGTGACAATTTTTTTTAGAAGAATTTTTTATGCGGCGAGTTTTTCAAACGCCGCGCCGCGCAGACGAAAATCCAGATTCTCATCGTCAGTTTCCGCGCCGAGATTTTCGTAAAATCTGACGGCGGACGAATTCCATTTCAACGCCTGCCAATCCATTCGCGCGCAATTCTGCCGTTTCGCAATCCGCGCGACTTCCCTGAGCATTTTTAAGCCAAAACCTTTTCCGCGCATTGCCGGGGAAATGTATAAATCCTCAAGAAACATCGAGCGTTCGCCGCAAAAACTTTTGAAAACGGGAAAGAAAAGCGCGTAGCCGACAATCGAACTTTCATTTTCCGCAATCAAACAATTAACGAATTTTTCCGCGCCGAAAATCGCCTCGCGCAAATCGTTTTCCGAAACTTCGCACCACGCCGAAAGTTTTTCAAACTCGGCGAATTCGCGCAGAAGTCCGACAACCTGCGCTAAATCCCTTTCTTCGATATTACGAATTTTCATAGAATTCTTAAATTTTACGAATTCCAGGCGATTTGGCTTTTTAGTCTTAAGATTGATTTCTCTTTACCAAGCGTTTCAAAAACCGCGAGCATCGAAGGTCCGACGGCTAAACCTGTTAAAAGCGCGCGCGCGCCGTTCATAATCACGCCGAGTTTTATGCCCTTTTCTTCAGCGAAATTTTTGACGACGGTTTCGATTTCGTCGTGCGTGAAATTTTCCAGTCGCAAGAATCGGTCGGCAAGTTCGGGCAGCCACGTTTTTAAATCGGGAAATTTCTTTAAATTTTTATCAATCGCCGTCCGGTCAAAATCGAAATCTTCGCTGAAAAAGGCGCGTCCTTGATTGGAAAAATCTTTCAAAGTGAAAAATCTTTCGCGGATTAAATTAACGGTTTTTTCAAACCACGTTTTATCTTCGTCTTCGTATTCGTCGCGCCAGAGTTTGGCGGATTTTAATTCGGTTTTGACGAACGGCAGCAGTTTCGCAAGCGGCATCGCGCGGATATATTCGGCGTTCATCCAGATTGCCTTATCGTCCGTCCAGCGTTTCGGATTATTCGCGTCGAAATTGAAAATCGCGTTGTTGCGGTGGATGCCTTCGAGCGAAAATTTTTCGACGAGTTCGCCCAAAGTGTAAATTTCTCGTTCTTCGCCCGCCGACCAGCCTAAAAGCGCGAGAAAATTGCGAAACGCGGCGGCTAAGAATCCAGCATCGCGGTAAGTCGTCATCGAAACAATTTCGCCGTGAATCCGCTTCGATAATTTTTTTCCGCCCGGTGCGAGAATTAAAGGCAGATGCGCGAAACGCGGCGGTTTTACGCCCAACGCTTCGTAAATTAAAATTTGTTTGTGCGTGTTTGTTAAATGGTCTTGCCCGCGAATGACATCGGTAATTTCCATTTCGATGTCGTCGCAAACGACTGCGAGATTATAAAGCGGATGACCGTCGGAGCGCAGCAGAACCAGGTCTTCGATTTCCGCATAATTTACTCCCTGCGCGCCGTAAACCGCGTCTTCAAAACTCGTTTTTCCCTCGACGGGAATTTTTAGGCGAATCGCAAACGGTTCGCCGCTTTCGGCTTTCGCGTCCGATTCCGCTTTCGATAAATCACGAAACGGATTATCGCGCATTGATTTTACGCCTTGATTCTGCCGCGCTTTTTCGGCAATCGCTTCCTTGATGTTTTTGTCGGAAGCTGCCGCTTTCGGCGTAAAATCACGATACGCTTTGCCTTCTTCCAATAATTTCAAAGCGGCGGCGCGATGTTTGTCGGCGTTATTCGACTGGAAAACAATTTCTTCGTCGGGCGCGAAACCGAGCCATTCTAAACCCTGAAGAATTGACTGCGTTGATTCTTCGGTTGAACGCGCAATGTCCGTATCTTCAATCCGCAAAAGAAATTTTCCGCCGCCGTGACGGGCGTAACGATAGTTAAACAGCGCGGTTCGGGCTGAACCGATGTGCAGATAACCCGTCGGCGACGGAGCGAATCTAACTCTAATCGTCATAAATATATTTTCACGCCAAAACTTAAAGAGCGCAAAGAATCGGCGTTTGTTAATTTCAATAATTTAATTTTGCTAATTTCGCTTTATTTCCTTCAATTGATGCGTTAAATCTTCCAGTCTTTTCAAAACTTCCGTGCGGAAATTATCTTCCGACGTGCGCGTGTTGCCTGCCACCAGAAAACTGCCGTTCGGGTCGAGAACGCATTTTTCGATTTCATCCGCGCTGTCGAGACATTCGCGGTGCGCGATGGTATTTAAATCTTCGCGCGTTAATAATTCATGCCTGACGGCATCTTCATTTATTTTGCTGTTTTCAATCAGCACGCGCGCTTTGCCTTCGATAGTTTTTTCGATTCGCTTGCTTTTATACTTTGCAAAAGCGACCGCGTAATTGATGCCGAGTAAAGCAGCCGCGCCGACCACGCCGCCGACCAGCGAATTATCCTGCCCGATAATCGCATTCTGCACCGTATTCGACAGCGACAAAATAACGACTAAATCGAATGGATTCAGTTGTCCGAGTTCGCGCTTGCCGAACACGCGCAGCAGAATAATCAACGCGGCATAAACAATCATCGGACGCAGGATTTTTTCTGCCCACGTCGCCGTTTCGTCGAGCGTGAACATATGCGACCACGCCGAACCTTCTAAAAAAGCCAAATGAAATTCAATAAACATTTGCGGAAAACCTCAAAAGATTAAAAGATAAAAAAATCTGTTTCAAAGTTTATTCGCAAACGTCAAAATTCAAAAGGCTGTTTTGATTTAAAAACCAAAACAGCCCCAAAAATTTTCTGGCGGAGACGACAGGATTCGAACCTGTGGTAGTTTTTAAGACTACAACGATTTAGCAAACCGCCGCTTTCAGCCGCTCAGCCACGTCTCCTCCGCGCTTTTTCAGGAAAAGCAAATTCTAATTCTATCCGTCAAGGAAACTTTGTCAAGTTTGACCGCATCAAACAAGCTACAATCGTTCTCGTCCGGGTAACTTGACACAATTGACGGATATGAAGAAAATAGCAGACGTGCGCGAATAAGATTTTTTTAACCGGAACCAGAAAACAATTTTATCTTTAACGCTTCTGCTAGTAAGTCTCCCCGAAATGTTCAAGTCGGAGGATGCTTTTTCAAATGATTTTTTCTGCATTGCCAATAAAAAAATTTACAAAAGCGAGTTTCATTTTGCTCGCGGCTTTTTTCGTGTCTTTTGTTTCGGTGACGGGCGCGCAAGCTAAAATCGTCGTCGAAAAAAGAACGTCTTTCGGAATTATCAAAGGTGTCGTGCGCGACGAGCAGGACAGCCCGATTGCCGATGCCGTCGTCGCGGTTTTCCGCGCCGGAACGTCGAAACTTTTAAAAGAAGTGCGTTCGGCGGCAGACGGCAGTTTTCTCGCCAGAGTAATTCCCGGAACTTACACGGTTTTAGCTGTCGCGCAAGGATTTAATCCGATGACCGTTTCCGAAGTTGAAGTAAATAGTTCGACCGAACTTAATTACGGTTTTAAACTCGAACGAGCCGGAAGCGGAAACACCTTGCCGGAAAAACGCGCTGACCGTCACAATGTTAAATGGATAATAATGGCGGCGCAAAATCGTCGTTCGATTTATCAAAATCAAGAAGGTAAAGCCCCGATTGATGAAAATAAAACGGACGAAGAAACGGTAGAAGAAAGCGTCGGCGTTGCTTCGGATGAAGAAACCGCAAAACTGCGCGGGCAGAGCGTCGTCGAAACTTATTTTGCGAATTCAGCCGCCGGAAATTACGAAGGGCTGAATTTTGCGACGCTTCAGCCGCTCGGCGAAAATACTGAAATTATTATTTCAGGGCAAACCGGAACGAAAAATTCCGCGCCGAATAGGTTTGAAACATCGGTTAAAAATCGTCTGAATGAAAATCATCAAATACGTTTTACCGCTTCCGCGACGGAATTCGGCAAAATTCAAAATGTTGACGGGCAGCTCGGACAGTTTTCGTTCCAGGCGTTGGACGAATGGAAAGTTAAAGACGGCGTGATTCTCGTTCTCGGATTTGATTATTCACGGTTTGTCGGCGCGGGAAATGATTCGGCTATCAATCCGCGATTGGGATTGCAGTTTGATGTCGATGCCAAAACGCGCGTTCGCGCCGGATACACGACGCAAACCGAAGAACGCGATTGGTCGAACGTCGTCGAACTCGAAGATAATCCGGTCGCTTTTCGCTCGCAAAACATTCCGCAATTCGTCGCCATCGAAGATTCCAAACCGAAAATGAACAAAAGCCGACGGCTCGAATTCGGGGTTGAAAGGGTTTTGGATAATAATTCGAGCGTCGAAGCGACGGCGTTTCTCGACGCGATTTCAGGACGCGGAGTCGGATTGACAAATATGCCGCTCAACGTTTTGAACGCGGAAGATTTTGCGCCTTTTACAGTCTTGCAGCAAGGTTCGACGCAAGGCATAAGAATAGTTTATACGCGCCGTCTCGGAAAAATCTTCAGCACTTCCGCCGGATATTCTTTCGGCAAAGGGCAAAAACTTTCGCCGACAGCGATTTTAAATCCCGCGAATGTATTTGAAAATTCGTTTTTCCAGAATGTTGTCGCGCAGCTTGATGCCGATTTGAAAACCGGCACGCAGGTTAAAACTATTTTCCGATTATCGCCGCAAGCGACTGTTTTTGCGATTGACCCGTTTCAAGGCAGATTCGCTATTTACGACCCGGGCTTGAGTATTCTAGTGACACAGCCGCTGCCGACTTTAGGCTTGCCAATTCACGCCGAAGCGATTCTGGACGCGCGCAATATCCTCGATTTTCAAACCGGTGTAACCGGCGAGCAGGGAACTCTCCGGCTCGATTCACAGCGCAGAACTTTGCGCGGCGGAATTTCAGTCAGGTTTTAATTCGAGTCCAGAGTCTAAAGTCCAAAGTCCAGAGTCATTTGGTTTTCGACTTTGGACTTTGGACTTTAGACTTTAGACTCTGGACTCTTTGTTTTTCCAAAATCTCGGATTGCAAAGTCAAAAAACTGAATAAAATCTTTTTAATTCGCCTCTTGGATTAAACAAAAGTCCTTTATTCAGAGCAAAAGCAAAAAGACGAGAAGAGAAAATCATTGGAACATATTTTGCGTTTGCCGAATTTGGCGAAGTTTGCCTTGCGGAAATGAAAAGCAAAGTGCTGACAATCTGGAGTTTGGTTTGGCTTTTGGCAACGGTTTTATTCGTAGTTGGCGGCGCGCTTAATCTTTCGCAGAGGGCGAGTCATCCTTTGCCGCCGACTGATGGCGTTGTCTGGGTTCAAAAATCAAACGGAATTTATGCCGAAAAAGTCGAACCGGATTCGGCAGGCGAACGCGCTAGAATTATTAAAGGCGACCGTCTGATTGCCGTCAGTCTCGACGAAAAAAACTTTGACGAGATTTCTTCACCCGCCGAAATTCCGATGTATCTGGAAGCCGCCGGAATCGACGGTAAATTAACTTACTTTTACCAGCGCACTTCGTATTCTTTCTCCAAAAATTTTTACTACGCCGACTTGTCGCATATCGGCTCTGCTCCGCGCTGGACGAATTCGATTATCTTTTTAACTTTTGTCGGAATAATCTGGCT
>JBPCRW010000296.1:0-2566 GCA_050996405.1 Pyrinomonadaceae bacterium
CAAAGTCCCCATTTCTCGAATCTGTTCGTGATTTGATTCGCGTCAAGCATTTAAGCTATCGCACCGAAGAAGCCTATCTCGGCTGGATTCGACGCTTTATTTTGTTTCACGATAAACGTCATCCGAAAGAGATGGGCGCGGCGGAGGTGCAGGCGTTTCTGACGCATCTGGCAGTTGACGGAAAGGTTGCCGCTTCGACGCAGAATCAGGCGTTTGCCGCGCTGCTTTGAGTTAGCCCATGCCTTTGGAGACATTCCAAGTGAAAAATGGCAGTTATAAGTAAAAATAATAAGAGCCTCTATCTATAAGAGGCTCTTTTGTTTCCGGTAAGTGTTTTAATCGGTTCAATTAAGTGCGAACGAATTAAATCCCCCAAGTGAACGAATTAAATACCCAAGTGCGAACGAATTAAATCCCCTTAAGGTTATTTAGCTCCGCTTGCCAATTTTCCAATTAAGGTAAATAGCGGTAGATACATTGAGATGACGATGCTGCCGATGGTGATTCCGAGAAAAGCGATTAACACCGGCTCAATCATCGCTAACAGGTCGGCGATTGCCGCGTCGACTTCGTCTTCATAAAAGTCTGCGATTTTTCCGAGCATCGCGTCGAGCGCGCCGGTTTGCTCGCCGACACCAATCATTTGCCCGACCATATGCGGGAAAACTTCCGTTGCTTTTAATGGGTCAACAAAATTTTCGCCGCGTTCGACTCCGGCGCGAACTTTCATAATCGCTTCTTCGATGATGACGTTTCCGGCGGTTCTGGCGGTGATTTCCAAAGATTGCAGAATCGGAACGCCCGACGAAAGCAGCGTGGACAAAATTCGTGAAAATCTGGCGACGGCGATTTTACGGATAATCTGCCCAAAAATGGGAAGCTTCAGCAACAGCGCGTCAATTTGATGCCGTCCTTTCGGTGTTTTATAATAATAGCTAGTGCCGACCGCCGCGCCGATAATGGCGATTAAGGTTGTCAAACCGCCCCAACCGGCAAGAAAATTACTGATGCCCATGACGATGCGCGTCGGAAGCGGCAATTCTTCGCCCGGTCCAAGCAGACCGAGAAAAATCTGTTGAAACTGTGGAATGACGACGACCATAATCGTGGCGACCGCGCCGATGGCAACCAGCACGACCGCCGCCGGGTAAATCGAAGCCGAAACGATACTGCGTTTTAATTTGACGACCTTTTCAATCAGAGTGGAGAGACGCTGCAAAATCACATCCAGCACGCCGCCCGTTTCTCCGGCTTCGACCATATTTGTAAAAAGCTGGTCGAAAACCTTCGGATGTTTGGCGAGCGCGGCGGCGAGCGTCGAGCCTTCTTCAACAGTCTGCCTGACCTGATTCAAAACTTCTTTGAAGAAAACATTTTGCTGCTGCTGGGCAAGAATGTCGAGGCACTGCACGAGCGGCAGTCCCGCGTCAATCATCACGGAAAATTGTCGGGTGAAAACGGCTAATTCTTTAGCCTTAACTTTTTTCTTTTTGCCGAGTTTCGGGATGCTGAATTCGCGCCCTTTTTCGGACGACTGCGTGACGACGATTTGCTCGCGCCGCAAAAGCTGGCGGAGTTCGTCCTGGCTGGCGGCTTCGCGCTCGCCGGAAATCATTTCGTTCAGACGGTTTCGACCTTTGAAAACGTAAGTAGGCATTTTTCTGTTTAGCTCCTCTGATTTTATTCAGGATTTAAGATTCAGGATTCAAGGTTGATTCTGAATCTTAAATCCTGAATCTTATTTAAGTTCTAGCGGATTGGCGGGCGTTGCCCGACGGGGCGACCTTGCGCGTAAGGGCTGGCGTGCGGCTGGTTCGGCATCGGCGGTTTTGCTCCGCCCATTCCGTTGTTTAATCCCGCGCCGCGTTCAATCAAATCTTTTAACTCATCGACGTTTGATGAACGCTGCATTGCCACGTCAAGTGTGATGATTCGTTTATGATAGAGCGTGGCGAGGGCTTGATTAAACGTCTGCATCCCGTATTTTTCCTGTCCGGTCTGCATCATTGAATAAATCTGGTGAATTTTGTCTTCGCGGATAAGATTGCGGATAGCCGCGTTCGGGACGAGAATTTCGAGTGCCATCGCGCGCCCGTCGCCCGACGCTTTCGCCAAAAGAGCCTGACACATAATTCCTTCCAAAACGAGCGACAATTGCGTGCGGATTTGCCCTTGCTGTCCGGCTGGAAAAACGTCGATGACGCGATTAATTGTTGAAGCGGCAGAGTTTGTATGCAGGGTAGCAAAAGTTAAATGTCCGGTTTCGGCAACGCGCAGAGCCATTTCGATTGTCTCTAAATCGCGCAGTTCGCCGACTAAAACAACGTCCGGGTCTTGACGCAGAGCGGTTCGCAGCGCGTCGGAAAAACCGTGCGTGTCGGAATTGACTTCGCGCTGGGTGACGACGCAGGTTTTGTGATTGTGGAGAAATTCAGTCGGGTCTTCAATCGTCAAAATATGGTCGTGGCGGTCGATGTTGATTTTATCAATCATCGAAGCCAAAGTCGTGGATTTTCCAGAACCCGTCGGACCTGTGACTAAAACCAGCCCGCGCGGTTTTTTGCAC
>JBPCRW010000035.1:0-28344 GCA_050996405.1 Pyrinomonadaceae bacterium
GGACGCAAATAAACTCTCGCCGTCGAGGTTTTTCTGCGACCTGTTCCGTAGTATTGAATGTCTGCCATCTTTTTAAGTAATAGGTAATAGGTAATAGGTAATAGGTAAGTTGTTTTAAAACTAATTACTTATTACCTATTACTTATTACGCGATTTCAATCGCCTCTGGTTTCTGCGCCGCGTGGCGATGTTCGCCATCAGCATAAACTTTTAATTTTTTCGCCATCGCTTTGCCGAGTTTGGTTTTCGGAAGCATTCCTTTGACGGCGAGTTCGATAACGCGCTCCGGTTTGTTCGCCATCATATCCTTAACGCTCGTCTCACGCAGACCGCCCGGATAAAGCGTGTGATAGCGATAAACTTTTTGTTCTGGTTTTGTGCCTTTAAAAATTGCCTGACGCGCGTTGATAACGACCACGTGGTCGCCCATATCCATAAACGGTGTCCACTGCGGGTTGTTTTTACCCGCTAAAATCCGCGCGACTTCCGTCGCCAGCCGACCGACGGTTTTACCCGCCGCGTCAACCAAAACCCATTTACGATTTTCAGCCAAGCCTTTTCCGCTCGGAAAATATGTAGTCATAAGTGTTACTCTGTTTGAATTGTTCGCCAAAACGCGAACGTTAAGAATATCGAAAAACGCCGCGTATTGTCAAGACGGAATTATTTTTGACGAGTATAAGAAAGCAATTTCACGGGTTTCGACAGGTAGATTTTCAAGAGCCGCTTTTAAATCTTATATTTGCTGACACAGCTTTCAAGGCAAGTCTTTTTTATTCTTGTTCTTCATCATGTAAAGCGTAAAAACAAGAAAGAAAAATAAAATAATAAACGGCAGCGCAATCAGGATTTCATTCATAACGAGTGAATCATAGGCTGAAATGCTAAATTTCGCAAGGTTTTTCCCGACGCGACAATTTTATGTAAATGGAAAGCCAAGTTTTGAGCCTGCTAAAATCAATCCGGCGATGGTTTTCGCGTCTTCAAATTCGCCGCCCCGAATCATTTCAAATGCTTGCGGAAAAGTTATTTTTTCAATCGAAAGCAATTCGTCGTCGTCCAGATTTTGCCCGACTTCGGTTAATTCCGCTGCCAGAAAGACAAACATTTTCTCCGACAAAAATCCGGGTGAAACGTAAAATTCGGTCAGTTTCTCAATTTTTTCCGCCGTCACGCCGATTTCTTCAGCGAGTTCGCGGACTGCGCCCGTTTCGGGATTCTCGTCTTTTTCGAGCGAACCGGCGGGCAGTTCCAAAAGATATTTTCCGGCGGCGTGGCGATACTGCCGGACGAGCGCGATTCGATTATCGGCAAACACCGCAACAATCACCGCGCTTCCGTTGTGCGAAATGATTTCGCGCGTGTATGTGACCGAATCTTCACGAACGCAGTCGAGCGAAACGTTAAAAATTCTGCCTTTGTAAATTTCTCTCGTTGAAATAATTTCAGGTTTCATCAGGTATGATAAAATGTAACTCAAACGGAACATTTTGCAAAAACGGCGGTCTAATTAAATTATGGAAACGCTTTTTCAAGAGCCGAACAAAGAGAAAAGTTCAAAGAAAATTTTAATCGCGGCGTTGACCGTGGCGATTTTGGTAGTTTTAGCGATGGTTGCGTTTTTCGCGCTCAAACCCGCGCCGCGAGTGGTCGAAACAAATACGCTCGAAAACGCTTATCGTGAAGATTCGCCCGAATTTCAAACTCTGACAAAAAGAATTGTCGCGCAGACGGTCGAAGACGCGACGACTTCATCGCCGACCGCGATGGGAACGAAAATGATGAGCATCGGCGGCACGATTCGCAATTTTACGGGGAAAACTCTGACCGGACTGGAACTGAAAGTCGGCATCGTCGATACTTTTAGAAATGTCATTAAAGAACGAACTCTGACGGTCATTCCGACGCAGCAGGAAACATTGGAAAATAATCAAACAATGCCCGTGCGGGTTATTATCGAAGGCATTGACCCGAATGCGGATTTAGCGAATATCACCTGGAAAGTGACGGCGATAAAGGCAGAATAAATTCTCATTTTTTGCAGAAGTCCGCACGAAGTAAAGGCGTAATAAAACACACTTACTGCGTGCGTGTTTCCGCATTTTAGGAATCAAACGAATTTTCTTTTAATCAAACGGAATTTTCGGTCCGAGGTCGGGATTAAAAAATCTGGGTTTGGAATCGGATGCTTTGGCTTTGAGCAGCGACGGCGCGAAAATTCCTTCGCGCAATTCGTCTGGATAACCGATTAAATCTAAAATTGTCGGAAATATATTTTGATGCGACGCTTTGTAGGCGGTGTCCATTTTCAAATTATCTTTGCTGATGATAAACAGCGGCACGGCGGCTTCGTCTCTGGTAATTCCGCCGTGCGAAGCTTTTCCGTTGGCGTATAAAGTTTGACCGTGGTCGCCCGTGTAAATAATTACGGTATTGTCGGGAATATTTTCGCCGTCGCCGATTAAATTTTTGAAAAACGAATCAATATTATATTTCAGAGAATTGTCGTAGGCGTTGACGACTTCGGGAAGTTTATCCTCGCCCGGAATCCCGAAAAAATCGTCCGTCTTATAACTCGGTTTCCAAATTTCGGCGGTCGCCGGAAAATTATTTTGATACGAAATATGCGAGCCGCGTTTGGCGACGACGATAAAATTTCCGGTCGAAGATGAGATAATTTTATTTACTTTTCGGGCGATAACGTTGTCGTATTCATAGCCGGGAACTTCGCCGTTTTGCAGAATTTCATTAACTCCTTCCCAGTGGTCGAAATATTTTTTATCGTCGTCAATCCCGCTCCACAAAGATTTCATCTGCCCGTCGAAATAATAAGTTTCATATTTCATCGCTTTGGCAAATTGGTAAATCGTCGGATAAGTCGTGATTTTAAACTTGCTTTTGTCGGGAAAATTTTCCGGTTTCAAACCTGTAATAATCGCGTTGTGCGAAAAATAAGTGGCGGTCGCGGCGGATGCGGCGATTCCGAAATTAAACAATTTATGCTCGGACGCGAGTTTTTCAAGATACGGAGTTGTCGGGCGTTTGTAACCGTTCAAACTCAAATGGTCGCCTCTGATTGATTCGTCAATGACGAGAATGACGTTGTTCGCCGGACGATAATCGGCGGGAAGATTCGGCTGTCGAATCTGGCGGCGGACAGGTTCAAAGCCGGATAATTTCGCCGCCAAACCGCTCGGCGATTGATTGAAAATAAAAAAGTCGAGATTCGTATCGAAAAAAGCGTTGAGCGACGACGACGGAAATTTTTGATTCATCGAATCGTCGTTAAAATAAAAGTTTCCGGCGAAAAACGTGAACGCTAAAATAATTGTCGAAACAAATAATTTGTAACCGTCGGGCTTTTTCTTTCCGGTAAAAATCAGCAGAAACAGCAAAACGGCGCACGGAACTAACGCGGCGAAATTCAGATAGGTCATCAAAGCGGCGGTTTTCTGGTCGTCATTTGTTCTGAAAACCGATTCAATATCGAGCATTTCCGAAAATCTGCCCAAGCCTTTTTGATAGCCGTATTCCGCAAAAATCGCCAGCGCGTAAATGAGAAAAAGCGGGATTTTATAACCAATCGAAACCGAAAGAATCAATTTTATCAAGCGAAAATAAACGTAAATCGAAACGCCCGTCAAAATTATTCCAACCGCGAAAAACAAAACGCTTTCCGAATCATAAAGCGAAATCGCATATTCCGAATAATTAACGCCGAAATAATAGCTCTCGAAAAACAGGGAAAACAAAACAAAAAGAAACGACAGGCGATTGATGTCTGCGGCATCGAGATTGGTTAATCTGAATTTGTTTAGCATTTTAAGTATTGCGGAAACACGCACGAAGTAAGTGTGTTTTTTGATTTGCGCCCTTACTTCATGCGGGCTTCCGCATTTTTTTCGACAAAAAGTTCTTCCAAAGATTGTCTGACGGGCTGGACGGAAACCAATTTGCCGCCGTGAATTTTAATTATTTGCAAAACTTTTTCGACATCCGTTTCGTCGCCGACTCGGATGTTCGCGCCGCTCGCTTTTGCCATCACGTTTGCGCCCGCGATTGCGGAAATCTCCGCCTTCAGAACTTCCGCCGAAACGTTTTTGACGTTGATTTCAAAGCCTTGAGATTTGCCGCTCTGCACCAATAATTCGTCCAGATTTCCGGTTGCCGCAAGTTTTCCGCCGCGCAAAATCGCCACGCGGTCGCATAACACTTCGATGTCCGACAAAATGTGCGTTGACATAAAAACGGTCGTGCCGTGTGTTCGTAAATCCGCAATTAACTCGCGGATTTCGCGCCGCCCGATTGGGTCAAGCCCGCTCATCGGTTCGTCAAGAAAAACAATTTCCGGCTCGTTGATTAAGGCTTGCGCCAGCCCGACGCGCTGAAGCATTCCTTTGGAAAACTTCCGCAGTTGTTTGTTCCAGTCTTTTTCGTCCAAACCGACTTTTGTCAGTAATTCTTCAGTCCTAGTTTTTCTGTCGCCCGCGCCGATTCCGAAAAGTTCGCCGAAATAATTCATCAATTCACGCGCCGTCAGATAATCGTAAAAATAAGGATTTTCGGGGCAATAACCAATTTTTTCGTGCATTTTCACATCGGAAATATCCGCGCCCAAAATCCGCGCCGCGCCGGATGACGGGAACAGCAGACTCATCAAAATTTTGATGGTCGTTGTTTTGCCCGCGCCGTTGCCGCCCAAAAATCCGAAAATCTGCCCGCCCGCGACTTGCAAATTCAAATTATCGAGCGCGCGTACTTTTCGCTTTTTCCAAAAGCCGACTTCATAATCTTTGGTTAAATTTTCGATTTCGACAACGTAGTTCATAAAATTTTTGATGGATTTCTCGTTTTGTAAAAATTTCCGGTCAGCAGAATTGTGCCGACGATTAAAAAAATCAGCCACGTCAGAGCGGAAACGACGTTAGAGATTTTGACAAAAAAGGGTTCGACGAATGAGAGTTCGACGCGCGAGGCTTCGGGCGGCAGAGCGATTAAAATCGCGCCGTCGTCCGCTTTTTCGATTTTTGCCGGATTGCCGTTGACCGTCGCCTGCCAGCGCGGGTAGTAAAACGCGGCGACGCGAGCCAAAGACGGCTGACCGGCGGCGACGTTAAAATCTTTTTCGGTCGAATTCCACTTTGTAATTTCCGCCGCGCGATTTTCCGCCACCAATTTTTCTTTAATTTGAAAAGCGTCGGATTTCGCCCAGATTGACCACCAGCAGTCAAAACTGTTGGCAGACGTGACGTTTTCAATCTGCAAATTAAATTCCGCGCGCGGCACGTAACTGGCTTGTCTGACGATAAACGCCGACGTAAAAACGAAGAAAAGCATCGCCAAACCGAGACCGGCGGCGGCGAAACGATTTTTATTTTGATTCATCAATTCGGCGACGCGGAAAATTCCGGTTGACGAAAAAATCGCGCCGCACAACGAAACGATTCCGAGCAGTCGCCAGGGAAACTGCACTTTTTGCAGAAAAGGTAAATTATCCCAAACCGGATAGCTCAGAGGCGTGGTCATCAAAACTGAGATGAGAAAAATAAGACCGACCGAAAAAGAAAATTTTGAAACGGACGAGCGATTTTTAATCAAAAAAACTACCGACGGAATCGAAATTAAAATCATTGCCAGCAGCATTAAATCCGCCAGCCACAGAGACGAAATGTCATCTTGAAAATTCAGCAGATGAAACGGGAAAAGAAGAAAATTTTCGCGGTAATCGAAATGACCTTGAAAATAAGTTTCGGACGAAGATTTTACCCAACTCATTTCCGCCAGCATCCGCAGCCAGTAAAACGAACTCGCGGCAACCCCGCAGAAAACCGAAACGGCGAGTTTCGACAGAGTTTTCAAAAACGATTTTCTTCGCAGCAGAAAAATGGCATAAATCGCCAAAATCGGCGAGCCGAAAACCGAAGTCGGCAGATGCGTTAAAAGCAGCAGCGCGAAGGAAATTGCCAGACCGAGCATCGCGCCGAGATTTCCTTTGCGGCACACACGCGCCGTGAACAAAAAACAAAACGGCAGAACAGCACTCGCGGCAAATTCGGCAAACAGAAAACTGTTGTAAATTTGATTGAGATGATGCGGCGCGAAAATAAAAATTCCGGCGGCGAGCAGTGATTGCGCGTCGGAAAATTCTTCTTTCGCCCAGAGATAAACGCCGATGCCGCTCGCAAAAAAAATCAGGAAAAAAGTTAAAAAACTCGCGTCTGCCCAATTGCCGGTAAAAATTCGCGCCGCCGACAAAACGTAATAGGCGAACGGCGGATAAAATCTGATTCCGACATCGCCGTAGCCTTGATTCGGATCACCCGCCAGACTCGGATAAATTTCTCCAGACAAAATCGAATGATAAAACGTTTCGGCAAATTGATAATGCTGCGGCAAATCGTTGCCGCCCGGCACGCCGTTGTAAAACATCGAAACGGTCGCCAGAATCGCCAGCCCGCCGATGACGATAATATAAAAAATTTTTTGCGTGAAAAGTTTCGACATTTAGTTTTGCGGAATTTTTGAAAGCTCCGAAAGTTTTACGTCGCACGCGCCGTTTTGATTAGCGAGCGAATACGGTTCGCCGGTCGGGTCGAGCGGCGCGCCATTTGAATCGAAATGCAAATTTCCGTCGCTCGTTTTGACGGCGCGAAGCTCTCTTGAGATTTCCTGCCAATTATTAACGCAGCGATTATTTTTCCGCGCGAAATTCTGCAAACCAGCGCGAATCGCGTCACGCTCGTCGAGCGATTCCACTTGCGCGAAACGCAGTTCCGCGAAATTTCTGGTTTGCTCGTCCTGCGCCGTTTCAAACATCTGCTTGTAAATTTGCCGCGCAAAATCGCGGCTTCCGCCCTGCGCCCGCATATTCGCGCTCATCTGCCGCATCCACGCGGGCGCGTCTTTTTTCGTCGAACCTGCGGCGTAAATTTCGGCGGCTTCCGGGTAATTTCCGGCGCGCCAGTAAATGTAACCGAGATTGTGATAAAGCCGCCATTCGTCGGGGTTTGCCGCGATTCCTTTTTCCAGCAATTTTATCGCCAAATTGTTATCAATCGCCGGAAGAACCGCCGCGCCGTAGGAATAAACGGTCATAAATTGCGGGTCGAGAGTTGAAGCCGCGTCGAGCATTGGATAAACCAGACGCGGATTGAGCGGGCGCAAATCATTAATGTCAACTGCCGCATCGGATTTATCTTGCTGACGCACAACTTTATCGCCCAGATATTGCAGAGATTTTACCCAATACCAATCGGCAATCAAGCCTCTGAAATCCGCGCCGAGCAACTTTAATTGATTCGCCGAAAAATATAAATCTTCGTCTGTTGCCGCTTCGTCCGTCGCGGGTTTAATGTTTTCCAGTCGGCGGCTGACGGCGAAAATTCCCGCGTAGCCGAGAATCAAAACAATCAAAGTTGCGAAGATTTTTTTCATTATTTAAAGAATTTTTAGCCACGAATTACACGAATGGCGCGAATAAAAAATAGAAAAATAATTCGCGTTATTCGTGGTTCATCTTTTTTGTATTAAGCGGCATTTCTTTTTTAAGATTGGTTCGCGCGGATTATTTGAAATTGCGCCGCCCGAAAATAAAAGACGCGATTGATAAAAGAATCACAACATAAATCAGCGCGTAGCCGAACGCCGTTGCAAGATAAACAAAATCCGGCGTTTGCCCGTGAGCCGCGCCCGTGATAAATGAAAAAAATGAAAGATTCGGCAGAAAATAATAAAGCGCGTGAAAGAAAAATTTCGCGCTGGTTGAGCCGATTGATCCGGCAATTTGCGCGAGCGCGGAACTGAAATGACCGATGACGAAAATTAGAAAAGTTAAAAGCGCGGAAAGCGTCGGCGAGGAAAATGTCGAAAATAAAATGGCGATTGCGGTCAGCAGAATCAGTTCAAAATAAATCAGCAGAATCGCCGCCAAAACGCTTTCGATTAACGCCGCGCCGCCGACATAGAGCAAAGCTAAAACGATTCCCAAAGCCATCACCGCGACATTAACCAGCAAGGTTAAACACAAACCGAGATATTTGCCGACGATAAATTCGCCGCGTGTGACAGGTTTTGAAAAAATCGCAAACACCGTGCGCCGTTCGATTTCTTTGGAAACGAGTCCAACGCCGACGAAAATGGCGATAAACGCGCCGAAAAATAAAACCGTTGTCAGTCCGAGATTGACGATGACGCGCGCTTCGTTTCCGGCGGTTAATTCGCCTAAAAAAACTGCGGCGGCGGTTATCAAAAGAACGAAAAAGACGAGATTATACAAAATGCGGTCGCGCACCGCTTCCCGAAAAGTGTTTCTCGAAATTGTAAATAATCCGGCTAAAAAGTTCATTGAATCGGTAATCTGGGAAAGATGAAAAACTAAATCGTTTTGAATCTACGCAAAACGAAAAAGTTTCGCAAGTGTCGGCGGGTTTTAATTGTAGGACTTTCTCATTTTTGCAGAAGCCCGCACGGAGTAAGGGCGCAATAGTAAATAAAAACACACTTACTGCGTGCGTGTTTCCGCATTTTGAGGAAGTCCTAAATTGTCGAGATTGAGTTCGGCTTTTTCTTCGGGGTGAATAATTTCGCGTTCGGCGAGGACTGCATAGACCGAACCGGCAGGAATTAAATCTGATAATTCGGCGCGGTTTTTATCCTGAAACGCTTTTTGCGAAGCGGCGCGAGAACCTTCGTCGATTAAAGTCCACCACGTTTGAGCCTGTTTTTCGTTGAGTTCGAGAGCGTATTTTAATTGCCGGTCAGACTCGTCCGTTTTGTCTTCGGCTTTTAAAATCGAGGCGTAGCGAGCGCGGACAAACGACGAGAAAGGATAAATTTTTGCGGCATAGGCGAATGTCTGTTCCGCGCCTTTGGAATCGCCCGCCAGAGTTTGCGCGGTTGCGAGATAAGACAAATCGGTCGAACCGGCATATCCGAGTTTAGCCGATTCCTGAAACTGCGGAACGGCTTCTGAAAAGCGTCCGGCTTTGAATAAATTCATTCCGTAGGCGTAGCGCGGCGCGGGATTTTCGGGGTCGAGCCAAAACGAGGTTTGATAAAAGGGAAGTGCCGTTTCGATGTTTGTCTGCCGCTGTGCTTCGTTTGAAAAATAGACGCTCGACACGCGCGCCAGACATTGCGCCGCCAGCAGCAGACACGCCGCGATTCCGAGAGCGTAGCCGAATTTCAGACGGTTGGCGGGAACGATAATTTTATCCGCACTTTTTTCCGCGAGGTTTGATTTTAAAAGAGATTTGGCGGCGACGGCGAGAACGAAAAAGAACACGAAACCGTTTTGCACGAGTCGAAAAGAAAACGAACTGACCAGCGAGTTTGCCAGAAAAAGCGCGATGCCGACGAGCGCGGCGATTGGCAGCGGGGAAATCCGGCGAAAGCGTTTCGCGGCGTTTAAAAACATCAATCCGATGCCGCACAAAAACCATAAAAAAATCATTCCGCCGATTGCGCCGAGTTCGGCTAAAATTTGCAGGTATTCGTCGTGGCTGCGTCCGGCGATTTCGTTTTCGGCAGTTTTTAGATTCGCGTCGGTCGGATTTTTCGCGGAGTAAATCGCACGGTATTCGTTAAACCGCAATCCGAAATTGTCCGCGCCGATGCCGACAAATGGATGCGTTTCAAACATTTCCAGTGAAATTAAAGTCGTCAGTTTGCGGAAATCATTGCTCGCGGTTATTCCGTCCGAATCTTTTACACGCTCGATTATCGGCACGTTCGGCTTTTCCGAGAAAAAGGTAATAAATTGAAAAGGCAGCGGCAGAATGATAATCGCTAAAATTATTAAAGCCATTTTGCGGCGATATTGGCGAAACCGTCGAACGGTGAAAATTACTCCCGTCATAATTATCATTCCGCCGATGAACAGCATTATATTGGCTCTGCTCAAGGTTGCGAGAATAAACATTCCGATAACCGGAATCAGAATTAAACCGGCAATAAATTTTCGCCGCTTTAGACGCAAAACTCCAATCAGAATAAGCGGAAAAATTGTATTAACCAGTTCGCCGTATTTGGAATAGCGCATTCCGATGGAAGTAGAACCGCCGAAAACCATAAAAGAGCCGTATTCAAAAATCGCCGGGACGATAACGGTCAGAATCGTTATCGTCAATAAACTTAGCAGAGATTTATAGCCGCTTTGCGCGGTTAAAATCTGGCGGGCTATCAGGTAAAAAATTAAATACTCCGACCAAATCAGAGTGTGATACAAAGCCGATTTTGAGGACGGCGACCAGCTAATCGAAAGCGCGCTCCAGATGATAAACGCCAGCATCGGAAAAACTATAAAATTTAATTCCTGGCGGGAAAGCGAGAGGGCGAGAAATTTATCGCGCTGGCTGTAAAGCAGATATGATAAAACGATGATAAAAAAAACGGAGACGAAAGTTTCAATCTGCCACATATGAATAAACGTTTGCAGATTGTGTTTGATTGGCAGCCAGCCCGACATCAGAGCCAGACACCAGCCCGCGCAAAACAAAAACACCGGATTTTTATAATCGAATTGAGACGCTTTGATAAACATTGAAATTTTTTTGAAAAAATAAAAATCTATGAATCAAATTTTATTTGCGAGGCATCTCGCGCGCAGTAAGAAGAATGAAGAATTCAAAAGCAAAAAGGAAGCAATTAAATAATAATCACTTCCTTTTGTCAAAGTTAATTTAACTTGGATTAGTTGTTCATCGAGGTCGCGGCTGTGCCGAAAGTAGCTTCAGTAGATGAAGTACCGGCAGCTAAGGTAACTGTGGTTGCCGCTGGCGTGGAAGCCAAAACTCCGTTCGTCGCAATCGCAAAATTGCGCGTTCCGGTTGCTGTCACGCCGCTCGAGGTCTGCGGCACTGCTTTAACTGCGAAAGTTGCAGGCTGTGCGGATGTCGGCACGCCAAGAACGTCTGTAAATGTGTAACCGCTCTTGTTGCCGGCAGCTAAATTTGAATCAAGAATGTTAGCCGTTCCTAATACTGATAAATCGCCGAACGAGCCTGCGCCGGTGGTCGATTGATAAGTCATTTCACCGCCGTGAATCGTTCTCAAAGCGGAAATAGCCGAGCCTTCGTTAGCTGAACGACGGGCGGCAAGTAAATTCGGAATCGCAATCGCGGCGATAATGCCGATGATTACGACGACGATTAAAAGTTCGATAAGCGAGAAACCTTTTTGATTTTTCATTTTTTTATTCACAATCTCCTAGGAAAATAATTTATTTAGTCTTTTCTACCTGTCTCAGGCATTGCCGTTTAAAACAAGAGCCGTGCCAAAATGGTAATAATCGAAAGAAACCGATTAAACCCAAGTAAATCAAAGAGTTTTAGATTGCGGAAAGTTGTCTGCGAGTGTAATTTCGGAAAGATAAATTTGCCTGCTAACAGTTTTCGGCATCTCGACGGTGACGTATTTTGTCAGTTATGCGGCTAATGCGGAAGCCCGCTTCAGTTAAATAATTTATTCTCCGTTGCCGCGCATTTGCGCCGAAAGCGTGCGGATGCTGTGCTTGTCGAGCAGGTGACGCAAGGAACGAACGGGCATTTGCAGAAGTTCGGCGGCGCGGGTTTGATTGCCGCCGGTTTTTCGCAAGGCTTCGACGACATAAGTTTTTTCCAGATTATCGAGATGCGTGACGAGATTAATTCCGTCGTCGGGCAAATCGAATTCCGATTTAATCCGCGCCGGATTGTAGTTTGTGATGTGGTCGGGCAGGCGTTCGGGCTGAATTTCTTCGCCGCGTTCGAGCGCGACGGCGCGTTCGATGGTGTGTTCGAGCTCGCGGACGTTGCCGTGCCAGGCGTAATTTTCCAGAATCTCCGAAGTCTTTTCGTTGACGGAAAGATTTTTGCCGGATTGGTCACAGAATTTTTTGGTAAAATGCGCGACCAGTTCGGGAATATCTTCCTTGCGCTCGCGCAACGGCGGCAAAACGATTGGGATAACGGAGACGCGGTAAAACAAATCTTCGCGGAAATTTCCGTCCGCGACCATTTGTTTCAAATCGCGGTTGGTGGCGGCGATAACGCGCGCGTCAACCGGAATTTCTTCGTGCGCGCCGACGGGACGAACGCGGCGTTCCTGCAAAACTCGAAGAAGTTTGACCTGCATCGCGGGCGACATTTCGCCGATTTCGTCAAGAAAAATCGTTCCCTTTTGCGCGGCTTCAAACAAGCCTTTGCGGTTTGTGTTCGCGCCCGTAAAAGAGCCTTTGACGTAGCCGAAAAGCTCGGATTCCAAAAGCGTATCGGTGAACGCGCCGCAGTTTATCGAGATAAAAGGTTTTTCGGCGCGCGGCGATAAATCGTGAATCGCGCGGGCGACTAATTCCTTTCCCGTCCCCGATTCGCCCGTGATTAAAATCGTTGACTGAACTTCCGCCACCGTTTCAATCATCTGATAAACGGCTTGCATTTTATCCGAACGCCCGACGATATTTTTAACGCTGCCGCGCATCCGCTGGGCGCGTTTAAAGGCGCGGTTTTCCGAGATAATCGCCTGTTTTTCGAGC
Source organism: Pyrinomonadaceae bacterium (assembly GCA_050996405.1). Lineage (GTDB taxonomy): Bacteria > Acidobacteriota > Blastocatellia > Pyrinomonadales > Pyrinomonadaceae > JBPCRW01. The sequence goes on from JBPCRW010000035.1 coordinate 12,512, forward strand.
GTTCTTTTGACGATTGCTTTTAATTCTTCGACATCGAACGGCTTTTGAATAAAATCGTCCGCGCCAAGTTTAAAAGCGTCGCGCGCCGTGTCAACCGTCGCAAAAGCCGTCATCAAAACCATTCCGATGTCGGGATAAATTTCTTTGGCGGCGCGCAATAACGCAATGCCGTCCATATCCGGCATTCGCACGTCGGAAATAATCAAATCGGCGGCTTCCGCTTGCAGCTTTTCCAGAGCGTCGCGCCCGTTTATCGCCGTGCGGATTGAATGTCCGTCGCTTTCAAAAACAAGGCTTAAAAGCTGCCTGTAACTTTGTTCGTCATCGACGATTAGTAAATTTGACATCGGATTTTTATTCGGAAAGTTCGACGCGAAAAGCCGAATGCTTTCGCCGTTCTATTCTCACAGAAAATCGCGTTCGTTTTCAAGCGTGATTTTCAAACCTGTATTTCGTTTAGTTTTTTCTCGACCGCACCGTCAGAAAATTTTCGAGCCGTGACGGCTGCGAAACCGTTTCGCTTTCGGCGTTCGGCAACTGCTGGTTTCCGAATTCGGGCAAAAGTTCGATGGTAATCGTCGTGCCGCCATCTTCGAGACTGCGGACGTTTATCGTGCCGCCGTGGTCTCGGACGATTTGATAAACAATCGAAAGTCCTAATCCCGTGCCGCCGGTGGTCGAATCCGAAAACGGCTCGAATAATCTTTCAACCTGATTCGCGCTCATTCCGCAGCCTGTATCCTCGAAAATAATTTTTACGCGCTTGTCGGGCAGAGTTTCCAGATTCACTTTTAACTTTCCGCCATTCGGCATTGCCTGAATAGAGTTTCGCGCGAGATTCCAGAAAATTTGTTTGAGCTGCGTCGGGTCTGCGGAAATGATGACAGGTTTTTCCGGTAAATCATATTCTAAAACGTGATTTTCTGTAACGTCGGGGCTGTGACGCAGCAGCGTAAAAGTGTCGCTGATTGCTTCACGCGCGTCAATTTTCGTGAAATTGGCGACGCGCGGGCGGGCGTAAGTCAAAAAATTTGTGATGATTTTATTGAGCCGGTCGGATTCGCGCAAAATTATTTCCATCAAGCTGGATTGCGCCGATTCGGGCGGCGTGTTTGTCTGCAAAACCTGAATCGCGCCGCGCATCGCGCCCAAAGGATTGCGGATTTCGTGCGCCAAACCTGCCGCCACGCGCCCGACCGCCGCCAGCCTATCTTTGCGCCGGACACTTTCTTCCATCGAGCGAATTTCCGTTAAATCCTGAAAGGTAATAATCAATCCGGTCGTCTCGCTGTTTTCGGAAAAAAGCGGCGAAACGCTGTAACCGACGTGAACTATAAATCCGTCGGGCGTGGTGAGACTGGTTTCAAACCTCAATGGATGCGTGCCGGTTTCCGTCGGTTCGAGCGACGGCGTAATCGAGTATTCGATATTTCCGAGCAGCGAAAAAGCCGTTTTGTCAATCATTTCTGCGGATTTGTAGCCGGTGATTTCTTCCGCCGCCGCGTTAAAAGTGTAAATCGTGCCTTCCAAATCGGTCGTCATCAAACCCGAGCGAATCGATTCGACAATGCGCTCGTGCAGCGCGCGCAGATTCGCCAATGTCTGCGTGGTTTCCTTTAGTTGTTCGCCCGAAGCGTGACCGTCGGAAAGCCGCGCGGCGAGCAGTCCGACGACCAAAAACGCGACGTTGTGAAATGTCATTATTTGAATCGTCTTGGAAGTTTCCGGCGTGTTTGAAAATGAATAAATCGCGCCGACGGCGATTAAAATTGCGAGTCCGGTAAAAAGAATGACACATAAAACCGCCGTCAAAAGCGTTCCGCGCAAGCCCAGAAAAATGCTGGTAATCGAAATCAAAACGATGTAGAGCGTAATATACGGCGAGGTTAAATCGCCCGTCCGCCACACGAGCCAAGTTATTAAAACTGCGTCGAGCAGAAATTGAACGCTCACCTGCAAATCGTAATTTTTACTCAACCGTAGAATAAAAAAATAAGCAATCGTCAGCCCGACGGAAATCAGAAAGACTACTAAAAATTCGCTCGGAAAATTTTCGACCGAAAGTTTTAAATGTCCGCTATTCCAAAACCAACCCGCAATCAGCAGCAAAAAAACCGCCATCAGCCGACCGATTATCAGCAGTTGAATTTTATTGACCTGATTGCCCGTCACCATTTTTCATTTACCATTTATCATTGAACATTTATCATCAAACATTTAACATTTATTTCTGAAATTTCCGACCGGTAAATGAAAAATGATAAATGAATTTGACCAGCGTCCCTGGGGCAATTACGCCGTGCTGGACGAAGGCGAAAATTATAAAGTAAAAAGAATTGAAGTTTTGCCGAAAAAGCGTCTGAGTTATCAGCGGCATACGCGCCGCGCCGAACATTGGTTCGTCGTGCGCGGCATTGCTAAGGTAACATTAAACGACCGCGAAATTCTAGTAAAATCGGGCGAGAGCGTTGATATTCCGCGCGGCGCGAAACACCGCGTCGAAAATTCCGGCGAAGAATTACTGATTTTTATCGAAACGCAAACCGGCGATTATTTCGGCGAAGACGACATCGAAAGATTCGACGACGATTTCGGGCGCGCCGGATGATTTCAGTTTTTATCGTCAAGCAAAATTTTCGCTTTCTCAAAAACTTCGTCTGTCGAAATTCGCGTCAGACAGCGATGGTCAATCGGGCAATCGCGCAGCATACACGGCGAGCATTCGACCGTCTTTCTGATAATTTCCGCGCCGATGGGATGCGTCGTCAAAGGATTGGTCGGACCGAAAATGACCAGCGTTTTTGTTCCCAGAGCCGCCGCGATATGCGCCGGTCCCGTGTCGTTTGAAATGAGCAAATCGCACTGGCTTAAAACGGCGACAAGTCCGGCAAGCGTGGTTTTTCCGGTTAATAAAATCGGTTTGATTTTCGATTCGGCGACAACTTTTTCGGAAACTTCCAGTTCGTCTTTCGCGCCGATTAAAACGACTTGCGAGTTCGATTTTTCCTGAAGCAAATCATTTAATTTCGCGTAGGATTCCGCTTGCCAGCGCTTGGCGCGCGAATTGGTCGAACCGGCGCAAAAGGCGACAAGTTTTTTCGACAAATTAACTCCATTTTCCGCTAAAAATTTTCGGGCGGTTTCCTGGCGTTCGCCGGAAACAGTCAAATTAAACTGCGGCTCGGTTTCGGAAACTGTTGTGGAATTAAAAATTGATTTTTGCGTTTCGGCGATGAGATTCAGATAATAAAAAATTTCGTGACGCGAATTTTTCCAGGCGGGAACGGGAAGGGGTCTTGTCAAAAGAAAACCGCGATTTTCCGTCGCGTAACCGATGCGTTTTTTCGCTTTCCCGAATTTGGCGACGAGCGCGGATTCAAACGAATTGGTCAATAGAACCGCCAAATCGAAATTTTTTTCGCGCCACAGCTTGGCTTGCCGGAAAACCGAATCGCCTTTTTCAAAAGTTAAAATTTCGTCAACAAAATCGGCATCTTCGTAAATGCCTTGCGCCGACGAGCGCGTGTAAAGCGTGATGCGCGCGTCCGCAAAAACGCGGCGCAACTCGCGCAGAGCGGGAATCTGCATCACCGCGTCGCCAACCCAATTTGTTCCGCGCACGACGATTTTCATTTATCATTTATCATTTATCATTTATCAAAGTTGTTCAATGATAAATGTTAAATGAATAATGTTTTTAATCCTGCGTCTAAATCTTTTTCCGGTTGCCAGTCTAATTCTTGTTTGACCAGAGATAAATCCGAAACATAATTCAATGGCACGGGCGCGGGCAGCGGATTTTCTTCGTCAATAACGGCTTGCAGACCGGAAACTTCTTCCATTTTTTTGACGAGTTCGCGCAAGGTCAGGGCGTTTTCGCGCCCGCCGCCGAGATTGTAAATTCCGTGATTGATAACCGAATCGGCGAATGCCTGACAGGCGTAGGAAAAATCTTCGACGTGCAGAAAATCGCGGTGCGGCGAGCCGCCAGCCGGAAGCCGCAAAGGTTCGCCGTTGTTTATCGCTTCGGCGTAATGCGTGACGAAATTCGGCACAGTTCCTTCGGACGCGGGCGCGTAAACGGTTGAAAGACGGAAAATACACGAGCGAAAATTTCGAGCGTGAGCGTAAAATTCGACGTAGCGTTCGGCAATCAGCTTTGACCATTCGAGCGCGGATTGCCCGCTGTAAACGGTTGGACAAGTTTCGGGAACTTCGCGGTAATTGTCGGCGAATCTGCCGTAAACGTCTTTGGTCGAAGCGAAAATAAATGCGGAATTCGGCGGTATCTCGCGCAGCAGATTTATTGTGCCTTCGACGTTGGTTAAAAATGTCGTTTCCGCCGATTCGGGCGATTTATCGAGGTGCGCGGCGAGATGAATGACGACATTATAATCTTTAACGCGCTGCACATCCTGCAAATTTAAAATATCCAAACCGGCTCGGCGGGAAAAATCGTCCGCGCCGAAAAAACGCAAAACGTGCGTCCCCAAAAAGCCGCTGCCGCCCGTCACCAGAACATTCATAAAATTTTTAAGCCAACCTCAAAATTTCATTCTGTCAATTATTACTGGACAGCGCAAACCTAAAGTTTATAAAATCTAAAAGGCATTACGCCGTTCAAAATTTCCTTTCCGACAAGTCCGACCGATTCCCGCAGAGAAACAAAATGACGAATCAAGAATTTAAAAACAAAACCGGCAAGCCCGTAAAAAATAATCGCCGCTTCGCGCGCGTCAACAGCGAAATGCCGCCGAAGCGTTCATTTCCGCGCCGCGTTCTGCGGTTTTTCATTCATCCGATAACCGTTTCGCTCACGACGCTTTTCGTCGGCGGTTTGATTTTAATTCTCGCTTATTACTGGTCGGATTATTCCGAAAGGATAAATCGCCTGCTGGCGGGCGAAGTTTTTACGCGCTCGGCGGGAGTTTATTCCGCGCCGAAACAGTTAAGGGACGGCGAAAATATTACTTCCGACGATTTGATTAAATATCTGAAATCCGCCGGTTACATCGAAAAAAACAGCCAAGCTGACAACTCGCGCAGCCGTTTTCAATTTTCCGACGGCGTTTTGGAAATCGAACCGGGCGACACAGCCGACATTGATAATCAAAAAATTTTCAAACCTCTGGAAATAAAATTCGACAAAAACGGAAAAACCGTTGCGAGCATCACGGATTTGACGACGAAACAAACTGTTAAGGAAACAAATTTAGAGCCGAAAATTTTAAGCTCGATTACAGCCGAAACGGGCGGCAGGCGCAAAGCCGTGACATTCCAAGATTTGCCGCCGAATCTGGTAAAAGCGATTACCGCAACCGAAGACCGTTCGTTTTTCGAGCATCACGGCGTAAATTTTCGCGGCATCGCGCGCGCGCTGTGGCGGCGTTACGACGCGAGCGATAATTCGCCGCTCGCGCGTCAGGGCGGCTCAAGCATTACGCAGCAGCTTGTAAAAAATCTTCTGCTCGACAATTCGCCGACGCTTGAGCGAAAAGTTCAGGAAGCGTATATGTCTCTGATTCTCGAAACCAGATTGTCGAAAGAAGAAATTTTTACGCTTTACGCCAATCAGATTTATCTGGGGCAGCAGGCGGGCGTTTCGATTTACGGCGTTGGGGAAGCGGCAAACGCTTATTTCGGCAAAGACGTTTCGGCTTTGAGTTTGCCCGAAGCCGCTTTTATCGCGGGAATTATTCGCAGTCCGAATCGCTACAATCCTTATAAAAATTTTGAAAAAGTAACGGAACGGCGCAATCAAGTTTTGGATTCGATGCTCGAAGCCGGAGAAATTTCGCAGGCGCAACTTGACGAAGCAAAAGCGACGCAACTCGCGCTCGTGCCAATTAAAAGCCGCGAAGGTTTGTTCGATATGCCGTATTTTACGCAATATGCCGAAGAAGAACTGCCGAAAATTATCGCAGACCCCGAAGCCGTTCAGCATCTTCGCATTTATACGACGATTGACCCGGATTTGCAGCGTGCGGCGTATGACGCGGTGACGAAACATTTGGAAAAACTCGACAAGGCTTTTCCGAAAAAAGAAAAGGGAAGTTTGAATGCCGCTTTGGTTGCGATTCGACCGAAAACCGGCGAAATCGTGGCGATGGTCGGCGGGCGCGATTTTTTGCAGAATCAATTTAACCGCGCGACCGACGCGCAGCGTCAGCCCGGTTCGGTTTTCAAACCGTTCGTTTATGCGACGGCAATCAATTCGGCGTATGACACAGGTTCAAAAGTTTTCACCACTTCGACGATTTTCAAAGACGAAAAGAAAAGTTTTTTAGTCGGCACTGAAACTTATTCGCCGAACAATTACGGCGATGTTTTTTCAAATAAAGATATGACTTTGCGCGATGCGCTGGTCAAAAGTAAAAATAACATTACGGTTGATTTGGGAATCCAGTTGAATATTGGCAAGGTGATGAATCTCGCCGCGAAAGCCGGAATGCCGAAGGTCGAACGCGCGTATCCTTCGATGGCTCTGGGAACGGCGGAAGCCACGCCTTTGCAGGTGGCGACGGCTTACACGACATTTGCCAATCTCGGCGATGTAGTTTCCCCAATCGCCATCAACCGCGTCACGAGCGGCGAAGGGCAGACCGTCGCCGCGCCCGTTACGGAAAAGAAAAAAGTTTTGCAGCCGGATGTCGCATACATTCTCGACGATATGATGAAAGATGTCATCAATCGCGGAACGGCGGTTAACGCGCAAAGCTGGGGTTTTAAAAACGTGGCGGGAAAAGCCGGATTTGCCGGAAAAACGGGGACTTCGCGCGACGGCTGGTTTGCCGGATTCACGCCGGATTTGGTTTGCGTTGTCTATGTCGGTTTCGACAACGGCGACGATTTGGGAATGACGGGTGCGGATTCCGCTCTGCCGATTTGGGCGGATTTTATGCGCGAAGCCTTGAATCGTCACCCGGATTGGAACGGCGATTGGCAAATGCCGAACACAGTTCAGAAAGCTGAAATTGACACGCGCGACGGCAGCGTCGTTCGTGAACTCGACGCGAGCCAAGCCGAAGCCATTTCAGCGCAGCTAAAAGTTTCAAAGAAAAATTCCAATTCAAATTCCAATACGACAATCGCGCCAACGGACACGACCGCGCCGAATTTAGACGCAAACGCAAATGAAATTCCGCCGGAATTTCGCCGCGTCGAACTTTTTATCAACGGCACGATTCCCGTAAAACTTGTGCCGGAAACCGCGACGCTCGAAACGCCAACGCCTCTGCCTTCGGCGACACCCTTTACGACCTGGCAGGATGAGCAATCCGACAAAGGCGTAAAACCCGACTCAAACGCCGGTGAAACGGATGAAGAAATTCCGCCCGCGCCGCCGAGCGAAAGAAGAATTACGGTGATGATTTGCCCTCTGTCGGGAATGCGCGCGACTTCAAACTGCCCGACCAAAGAAGCGAAAACTTTTATAGAAGGCGAAGAACCGAAAGAATTTTGCAATCTCCACACGCGCCCGCCGAATTGAGCGAGAAGGCGGAAAACAGAAGCATAGTAGGCGAGAAAGTTCCGATTCTCTACTGTCTTCTGCCTTCTATCTTCTGTCTTCCATTCTCATCATACAAACCTTTTTTCGCGTTGCGGCGAATCTGGCGGACTTCGTTAAACATTCGCTGGCTGTCGCGCAGGACGTTGACTTTCGTGCGGATGTCGTCGTTCCAGCGCACGGGAATTTCCTTTAATCTCAAACCGCGCAGACTGGCAACATAGAGAAATTCGACATCAAAACCGAAACGGTCAATTTTCATCAGCGGAAGAAGCGGGCGAAATTTCTGCATATCGAACGCTTTGAATCCGCACTGCGTATCCCAAAAAGGCATTTTCGTCAGCGTTCGCACAACCATATTAAAAACCTTTCCGCCCTGTTCGCGCCGCCACGGTTGATGCGTTCCGATTAAACTTCTGTCCAAAGCTCTTGAGCCGAAAGTTAAATCAAACTCACCGTTTGCAATCGGCGCGACCAGTTTCGGCAATTCTTCAATCGGCGTTGATAAATCCGCGTCGGAAAAAAGCGCGATGTTGCCTGCGGCTTCCAGTAGTCCGGTTTTGACGGCAAATCCTTTGCCGCGATTTTTTTCATAACGGATAATTTTCGCATTCAAATCGGGAAACTCCGCGAAAGATTTTTCGGCGACTTGAGTCGTCTCGTCGCTTGAGCCGTCATCGACGACAATCAATTCGGCGGTCGGAATTTCTTGTCCGATATACGCCAGAATTTTCCGCACGGAACTGCCAAGCCGTTCGGATTCATTAAAGGCTGGAACGACAATAGAAATCATTGCATTCATTGATAAACGGTTAATAATAAAAGCTAAAGAAAAAATTGTCTATTCGCCGCCGGACGAATCGAAAGCCGGAGAAATTTATTACGAATAAAATCGCAAACGGGTTCGAGTTTTAACGACGAACTCCATTTAATTTGCAGTCATCTGATATGTTATAGTTTCATTCGGATAAAGAATTAAATTTTATGACCAAAAAATTTGGAATTATCGCAATCATAATTGTTTTGACGGGCGCGATTGTCGGCGGAATTTTCGGCAGACTCCCGTCCAGGGCTTCCACCGGCGACCCGGTCACGCCCGAAAAAATCAGCAGCGATTACCAGGGGGCGTTGCAGGTCGTTGACGAAAATTACGCCGGAAAAATTGACCACGAAAAAATCCTGGAAAGCTCGATTCAAGGAATGCTCTGGACGCTCGACCCGCATTCGACGTTTTTCTCGGCGGAAGAATTTCGCAAACTTTACGAAGACCAGTCTTCAAGATTTTACGGCATCGGCGTTTCGATTCTCCAGCACGGAACGCCGGAGCGCAACAACGGCGTGTATGTCCAATCAATCGTGCCGGGAACGCCCGCCGAAAAAGCCGGTTTGAAATACGGCGACCGCTTTATCGAAATTGACGGCAAAGACGCGCGAAACTGGACGAGCGCGGAAGTTTCCAAAAACGTGCGCGGCGAGCGCGGCACAATGGTCAACATCAAAATCGAACGCCCCGGAGTTGATAAACCGATTGATTTTCAAATCACGCGCGGCGGCGTTCCGTATCCTTCGATTCGTGATTATTTTATGGTGCGCGACGGTGTCGGCTACGTCGGATTCACGGGCGGATTTCAGGAAACCAGCGCGGAAGAACTTGATGCGGCGATTGCCGATTTGAAACGGCAGGGAATGAAGCAGATGATTCTCGATATGCGCGGAAATCCCGGCGGATTATTGCCGCAGGCGGTCGAAGTCGTGAGCCGTTTTATTCCAGAAGGGCAAACGGTCGTTTCCGTCAAAGGTCGCTCGCGCTATGCGAAATCAGAAGAAATAAAAACCGACAGCGATAAAACCGAAAATTTCCCGCTGGTTGTAATAATCAACGGCGGCTCGGCTTCGGCGACGGAAATCGTGGCGGGCGCGCTTCAGGATTACGGACGCGCGATTATTGTCGGCAGCGACAGCTTCGGCAAAGGCTTGGTGCAGAGAGTTTTTCCGCTTCCGAACGGAACGGGTCTGACGCTGACGATGGCGCGATATTACACGCCTTACGGTCGCTCTTTGCAGCGCGATTATTCGAGCGGCTCGATTTACGATTACTACACGCATCACACCGAAGACAGCAACAGCAACACGACGCCCGATTCGCCGCCGAAACCGCAGGGCAGTCCGGTAACAACGGCGGGCGGCAGAGTCTTCTACGGCGGACAGGGCATCACGCCCGACATCAAAGCTCCGGCACAGACTTTTAACAACCTGCGTTACCAGATTAGCGAAGAAGCGTTTTTTTTCGCACGCCAATTGGTCAACGGGCAAATCGCCGGATTGGAAAATTACAAAGTCGAACATCCAAACCCGAATCACGATTTGCAGCCGAACGATTTGCAGATTAACGACAAACTGCTCGACGCTTTCCGCGCGTTTGCCGTGAAAGACAACACGCAGGGTTTGACGGCGGAAAATATCAACAGTCAACTCGATTATGCCAAAACTCGTCTGCGCGAAGAACTGGCGACGGCAAATTATTCGAGCGAAGCGGGAATCCAAGTTTTGCTCGAAACCGACCCGCAGGTTTTAAAAGCGATTGACGCTTTGCCGGAAGCGAAGAAGCTAGAGGAAAATATGCAAAAGTAATTTGGAAACAATCAAAAAGTTTCACCACAAAGACACGAGGAACACAAAGAGAAAATTTATTCTTTTTCTTCGTGTCCTTTGTGTCTTTGCGATAAAACCTTTACTCAATAACTCGCAAAATAAAACATTTCAGATAATAAGTTTCAGGCACGCCGATTAAAACCGGATGGTCAGATGCCTGAATTCTTTTTTCAACGAGATGAACGCGCCTTTTCGCATCGCGGGCGGCTTCTTCAATTGTCTGTAAAAATAGTTCTTCGGAAAAATGAAACGAGCAGGAACAGGTAATTAAAATTCCGTTTTTATTGAGCAGTTTTAAAGCGCGCAGATTTATTTCCTTGTAGCCGCGAACGGCGGATTTCAAAGCGGCGCGGGATTTTACGAACGCGGGCGGGTCGAGAACGATTGTGTCAAATTTCGCGCCCGATTTTTCAAAATCTCGAAGCGCGTCAAAAACGTTTGCGGTTTGAAATTTAATGTTTTTTATATCGTTTAATTCGGCATTTCGACGCGCTAAATTTATAGCGTCTTCGGAAATATCGATTGCCGAAACTTCATCGCAAATCCGCGCTAAATTTAAAGCGAAACCGCCGTTAAAAGTAAAACAATCCAACGCTTTGCCAAAAGCGTAATTTCGGGCGGCGAAATGATTTTCGCGCTGGTCAAGGAACGAGCCGGTTTTCTGCCCGCCGAGCGGCGACACATAAAATTTTACGCCGTCCTGTTCGATAATAATTTCGCCGGAAACTTCGCCGTCTAAAACGCCGGAAATTTCCGGCAAGTTTTCACGACCGCGCACTTTGACATCGTTTCTTTCGACAATTGCCGACGGCTGAAATTCTTCGATTAAAATCTCGACAAAAGTTTGTTTCAATTTTTCCGAGCCTTGCGAAAGCGTCTGAATGACAAACACGCCCGCGTAATCGTCAATAATCAGCGACGGCAGCAAGTCGCCTTCGGAATAAACAAGACGCTGCGCGTTAGTGGTGAGCGGTGAATGGTGAATGGTGAGTTTCTGCTTCACGTCAATATGTCTTCGCGCCGCCGCTTCGCAAATTTTCTTTCGCCAAAATTCCTTATCAACAGTTTCGTTTTTAATCGTAAAAATTCGCAGCGCGATTTCCGACGAATCGCTGTAAAAGGCTTTGCCGACGAAGTTTTTTCCTTCGTCGAAAACCGAAACGACTTCGCCGCCGGTTGCTTCAATTCTTTGAATATCGCTTTTGTAAATCCACAAATGCCCGCCGCGAACGCGCCTTGCGCCTTTTTTATTGACGAAAACTTTTGACATAAATTATGAATCTAACCGATGAAAAGTCGTTTGGCTAATCGGGTGATCGATTCGGCTTAAGACTGCTGTAATTTAAATTCATAAAATTTTAATTTCGATAACTTTTAGTTTTGCAAATTTATGAATTTCAGATTCATAGAGTAAAATAAAGTTTTTTATTATGTATAAGCAAATCGGAATTTTGACAGGCGGCGGAGACGCGCCGGGTTTAAACGCCGTAATTCGCGCCGTCGTCCGCACGGCAATCGGCGAATTCGGGATGAAATGCGTCGGAATCGAAGACAGTTTTGAAGGCATTTTAGGCGAGCCGAAAGTTACGAAATTGACGATGAAAAGCGTTAGCGGAATTTTGCCCAGAGGCGGAACGATTTTAGGCACGCGCAACAAAGGCAGCTTTTGCAGAATCGTGAACGGGGAAATCTTTTTTCCCGAAATGCCGATTGACGAAGCGTTGGCGAATCTCGAAAAACTCGAAATCGAAGCGTTGATTGTTCTCGGCGGCGAAGGCACGCTGGCGGTTGCCGAACAGTTTCACAAACGCGGTTTTCCGATTATCGGCGTTCCGAAAACGATTGATAACGATTTGGCGGCGACCGAATTGACGTTCGGTTTTATGACGGCGATTGATATTGCGACCGAAGCTCTCGACCGCCTGCACACGACCGCCGCCTCGCACGACCGCGTGATGATTCTCGAAGTGATGGGCAGAAATACGGGCTGGATTGCGCTGCATGCCGGGCTTGCCGGAAGCGCGGATATAATTCTGATTCCCGAAATTCCTTTTTCCTTTGAATCAATGGCGCGAAAAATCCGGCAGCGCGAAAAAAGCGGCTCGCGTTTTACAAATGTCGTGGTTGCCGAAGGCGCGAGCGAAGTCGGCACGCAGCCGATTTATCTGGACAAAGAAGCATTGCGTTTGGGCGGAGTCGGCAGTCATTTGCGGCGGCGCATCGAATCGGAAACCGGCAAAGAATCGCGCTGCGTCGTTCTCGGACATCTTCAGCGCGGCGGCTCGCCTAACGCTTTTGACCGGATGCTCGGCACGAATTTCGGAGCGTGCGCGGTGCGCGCTCTGGCAAACGGTCAAACCGGAAAAATGGTCGCTTTGCAGGCGAACGAAATAACTATCGTTCCACTGAAAGACGCAATCGAGAATATAAAAACCGTGCCGGTTCAGGGGCAGCTTGTCCGCACGGCGCGCGACATCGGCATTTCCTTTGCCGCGCCGAATGAATCGAAATTGTAAAATTTAGTCCATAATCCATAGTCAATTTGATTTTTGGAAAAAAGACTTTAGACTTTGGACTACGGACTATGGACTTAAACTTATGGAAGCAGTAAAAAAGAAATTAAAAACAGAACTCGCGGCACTCGAAGAAGAACTGCATTTTACTCTGCCGAGAGAAATTCAAAAGGCGCGCGAATTCGGCGACCTGCGGGAAAACGCCGAATATAAAGCCGCGCTCGAACGTCAATCTTTTGTTTCGGCGCGAATCGGGCAGATTCTCCAGCGTCTGGACGAAGTTCAGTCAATTGACCTGTCAAAAATTCCGCACGACCGCATCGCTTACGGCTCGACCGTCGTTTTGTATGACGTTGACGGCGACGAAGACATTACTTATCGTCTGGTTACGTCGGAAGAAAGCGACCCGGAAAACGGTTTGATTTCGACTGTTTCGCCAATCGGACAATCTCTGATGGGTAAAGAAGAAGGCGACGAAGTGAAAGTAAAAACGCCGAAAGGCTGGCGCAATTTTGAAGTTAAAAGTCTAAGGACGATTCACGAACAATAACATTTATCGATTATCAATTATCAGTCAACGCATAATTGATAATTGATAACTGATAACTGAAAAATGTTAGGAGCAAGCATCGGACGCGGCGCAATGAAAATCATCAACGCGATGGTGCGCTGGCTGGCGTATGGCGGCGTGCATCCGAATATTTTGACGGCGACCGGCGTAATAATTAACGTCGGGTGCGGATTTCTGTTCGGTTTCGGAGAATTTTTCTGGGCGGGAATTGTTCTGATAGTCGCCAATCTTTTCGATATGCTTGACGGCAACGTCGCGCGCCTGACGGGAAACGTGACGCGCTTCGGCGGTTTTTTAGATTCGTCGCTCGACCGCATTTCCGATATGGTTTGCTTTGTCGGCATAATGTGTTTTTACGCGCGATTAACGCCGCAGCATTCTCTGCTGAATGTTTTTTTGGCGGGCGCGGGAATGATTGGTTCGGTGATGGTCAGCTATACGACGGCGCGGGCGGAAAACGTTGGAATAAAATCGAGCGTCGGATTCCTTCAGCGACCGGAAAGAATCGTTTTGTTTATCATCGGCGCATTATCAACTTGGAACTGGAATTCGACGAATTTTTTCGCCAACCGGATGCCGCAGGTGTTATGGGTTTTGGCAATCGGTTCGATGTGGACGTTCGTTCAAAGAATGTTTCACACTTGGAAAGAACTGCAAAAAATGGAAAGCGCAGAACCGGCGATTGAAAACGAATCGAACTAGATTCTTAACTTTGATTTTTACAAATGATTGAATTGCTCACAGACTTTTGGGAAACTTTGACGTGGACTCGAATCGCGCTTTTCGCGCTGGCGATAGTAATTTCGGCTGCCGTCAGCTACGCTGCGGTAATTTTGGCGATGGTCAAAATTCCGGCGGATTATTTCAGTTCTTCTTATAATCTTAATCACCGAAATGACCGTCATTTTCTGCTGCGCTGGAGCGGAACGATTTTAAAAAATTTAGTCGGCGCGATTTTGATTCTTGCCGGAATTTTAATGATTTTCGGACCCGGTCCCGGCATGCTGACAATTCTTCTGGGAATAATTATGCTTGACATTCCGGGCAAACGACCGCTTGAAGCGAATCTTATTAAACGTCCGACCATTTTGACGGCGATAAACAATTTGCGGCTTCGTTACAATAAACCGCCTTTGATTTTGGATTAACCTAAATGGGATTTTTCGACATTTTTAAACGCCAGCCGAAAGTTGATTTAGAAGCGCGTCGGTGCGAAAATCTGGCGCGGAACGGACGCATTACCGAAGGCACGATTCTCGACAGCGAAACGACCGGCGCGCGCGAAGAAATCGTCTATTATCATTACAGCGTTCACGGCGCGAATTTTGAATCGTCTGAGATTTTAAGCGAAGATAAACTGCGCGATTCTTTGAAATATGCGCCCGGCGCAAAAGTCGGAGTTCGCTACGACCCGAAAAATCACGGAAATTCTATGTTAGTGGTAAGTGGTAAATAATAATGGCGGAATTTTCCTTTTATTTACCACTTACCATTTACCACTTACCACTAAAAATTATGTTTAAGAAAATCTTAATCGCCAATCGTGGCGAAATCGCGTGTCGCGTGATTCGCGCCTGCCGCGATATGAAAATAAAAACCGTCGCCGTTTATTCGGAAGCGGATAAAAACGCGCTTCACGTGCGGATGGCGGACGAAGCATATTTTATCGGCGCGTCGCCGTCGAGCGAAAGTTATCTGCGCCCGGAAAAAATTATTGACGCGGCGAAAAAATCGTGCGCGGAAGCGATTCATCCGGGCTACGGATTTTTATCTGAAAACGCGGAATTTGTTCGTGAAGTCATTAAACAGGGAATCGTTTTTATCGGACCTTCGCCGGACGCGATGGACGCGATGGGCGGAAAAATTTCCGCTCGGAAAATCGCTATCAAAGCGGGCGTTCCGGTCGTTCCCGGCACAACCGAACCTTTGCAAAATTACGACGATGCAAAAAAAGTCGCCGCAAGTTTTGGTTATCCGGTGATGCTCAAGGCTTCGGCGGGCGGCGGCGGCAAGGGAATGCGTTTTGTCGAAAGCGAACACGATTTGAAAAACGCGCTCGAAACCGCGCAATCTGAAGCGCGCGCCGCGTTTGGCGACGATGCTGTTTATGTCGAAAAAGCGATTGTCCGCCCGCGCCACGTCGAGATTCAGATTTTTTCCGACACGCGCGGTAATTACGCGCATTTGGGTGAGCGCGAATGCTCGATTCAACGCCGCCATCAAAAAGTTATCGAAGAATGTCCGTCGCCGATAAACGACGTGAATCTACGCCGGAAAATGGGCGCGTGCGCGGTGCTGGTCGCTAAAGCCGTGAATTACGTCGGCGCGGGAACGGTCGAATTTCTCGTGTCGGATTTGGACAAATCTTTTTATTTTCTCGAAATGAACACGCGCCTTCAGGTTGAACATCCCGTGACGGAATTAGTCACCGGAATTGATTTGGTGCGCGAGCAAATCAATGTCGCCTGCGGCGAAAAACTTTCGTTCACGCAGGATGATATTCAAATGAACGGACACGCCATCGAATGCCGCGTTTATGCCGAAGATCCGGAAAATAATTTTCTGCCAAGCCCCGGAAAAATTACCAGAT
>JBPCRW010000071.1:0-6513 GCA_050996405.1 Pyrinomonadaceae bacterium
TAATCATTTCGAGTTCGCTGGGTGCGTTTTCGACAGTTGACGAATAAACTTCGGCGTGACTTCGCTGAAGACGAACCACGCCGGTTTTGTCAACGACGCGCACGGCGACACGCTTTTGACTGAACAAGCCGAAAAAAGTTTTCGTCAAAATTGCTTGTGTGAAAACATAAAATCCGGCGGTTTCGGCTGATAAATCAACTGCGCTTTCGTCGGTTTTCAGCGATCGCGCCGCCGCTTGTTTCGCGCCCGCGATGCCGCCGACATTTGCCGAATCGTCATCTTTTTTAAGTTCGGTCGTGCCGAAAGCCGTCGCGCGAACGATGCTGCGGCGCGTGTCAACCTCAATCCGAACTTCGACCGACGCGGGCAATGCGCCGACTTTTATCACCGCATCGCTCGCTTCGCGGCGCACTTGCAAAATTTGTTCGGGCGTTGGATTCGTAATGTTTCGTTCAACCGTGTCGCGCACCATTGCGAGAGCCACGCCAATTGTCGAAATAACTTCCGCTTTTTTCGCTAATCTTGCCGGCAAATTCATCAGCGTTCCGGTAAATAAAACCAGCGAAGCCGCGCCGCCGCCGCCGCCGACAAGTTCAACCGTTTGGCGGTCGAGATTGTATTCGGCAATCAATTCTTCGATTTGTCTTTCAACTTTTCCGCACGAAATTTCCAGAACTTTTCGCGCCGCTTCTTCCGGCGAAAGTCCGAGTTTTTCCGCCAATGGTTTGAACGCCAATCTCGCGGATTCGGCGTTGCCTTTGGCAAAAGCATCGTCGGGAATTATTTCCAAAAGATTCGCCGCGCACGTCGGCGTTAATGAAAATTTTCCGTCGTTCGCGCATTCAATCGCCGTGTAATCGTCGGTATCAAATTCGGTCGGGCGCAGGTGAACGAGTTTTGCATTTTCAAAAATTTTCGGCTGCTGGAAACTCGCGTAAGCCAAACCCGCAATGTGCGCCGAACGTGAACCGACACCAACGATTTCGCCGTTTTTCTCCCGAATCATCGAACCGCCCGCAATCGCCAAAGTTCGCACGTCGAGCGTATTCAAATAGGTGCGATGCCCGCCGACTTTTGCCGCTTTCGTCTGCGGCTGCCCGTCGCGGATGACGGAAATATCCGCCGATGTTCCGCCGACTTCGATAAAAATTCCGTCGGAAACTTTTTCATACATCAACGCGCCAGCGATTCCGGCGGCAGGACCCGAAAGCATCGTCATAATCGGGCGGCGATGCACTTCTTCGACCGACATCACGCCGCCGTCCGAACGCATAATCATCAGCGGCGCACTGATTCCGGCGCGTTTGACGCATTCGTCGGTCATCGTCGCCGTGTGAATCATTTTCGGCAAAATCGCGCCGTTCAAAACCGCCGTTCGGGTGCGCGTCCGCAAACCGTAAAGCGTCGAAACTTCGTGTCCGCTCGTCGCTAATAAACCTTTTTGGCGGGCGATGTTCGCAATTTTCTCTTCGTTTTGAATATGGTCAACGCCAAACGCTTCGGACACGGCGACAACTTCCGCGCCTCTTTTTTGAAAATTTTCGATGATTTCGCCAATCGCTTTTTCCGTAAAATTCGCGCTCGAAACGTATTCGTGCTGGGGTTTCAAAAAACGATTCGGCGCAAGTTCAATTGGCGGAACGCGCGTATCAATTTTCGCCTTGAAACCTTCCAAACCGCTGCCCAAACCGATCACGCCGACGTTTGCAACATCGCCTTCGAGCAGCGCGTTCGTCGCCTGCGTCGTCGAATGCGCGATAAAAACCACATCGTCGGGCGAAATATTCAGTTCATTCAAAACCCGTTCAATGGCGTTGATAATTCCCAACGCCACGCCTTCGTTTGCCGAATGAGTAGTCGGAACTTTAAGCTGCGAAACGACTTCGCGCGAATCATTGTCCACGACGACGACATCGGTGAACGTGCCGCCGACATCAATGCCGATTCTTACGCGAGACGTTTTTTTTGCGACGCGGGAACGCGCAGACGGGGAGAGAGGGAGCGATGAAACTGATTCCGAAATTTCTGATTTTTTATTTATTTGATTGTCCATTTTTCGGAGTTCGGAAATCATTTTTACTAATTGACCGATGATTAAATCGTAGATTGTATCGAGTTCGTTAAATATATCTTCTTTGATGTATTGACATCGCAGAGCGAATTCGAGCCAGACGCGAGTTTCTTCGGCTTCGCTTTCAGAATCGCTCAATTTGCTGACAAAATGAGCCGGATAGCGGCGTTTGCGCCACGCTTCGGCAATGTTCGCGCAAACCGAGCGCGACGAACGCCGCATTTGATCAACCATCGAAAATTTTTCCTCCGCCGGAAATTTTTTCGTCATCTCGAAAATCTTCATCGCCGCCTCAAAAGCATTCTGATAAACACGCAATTCACGACAATTTCTGATATTCGACATCTCTTCCCCCTCTCACCCCATCTCCTTGTCACCGCGTCGCTGAAATCCCCGCGCCGATTTGAAATAAATTCGGAATATTTATCGGCAATCTCCCCTGAAAAGGAACTTCACCGAACAACGTTTTGACGGCGGCGGTTTGCGCGACATCTTCGACGGCGTAAGTGACGACGTAGTTTTTTGCTTCGGGAAACTGCCGGATCATATACGGGTTGCCGAAAGCGATGACGGCGGCTTTTTCGCTCTTTGCCGCCAGCATTTGTTTGACGAACGCAGCTTGATTTTCGGGCAGCGCGACCGTGCCTTTTGCCGCCGCGCGTTTGACGAACGACGCGAGAATTACCGAATCGTAATTGTTCGCGTCCTGTAAAACTTTCGCGTATTCGTCGACGGTCGAACGCGGATCGAGCCGCGCAAATTTGGCGTTCGGAATGCGTTTCTGCACTTCGGGAACGAACGTCGCGCCCTCAGCCGCATCGTCGTCCGCCGCGATGACGACGAATAAAGTTTTCGTCGCGTCCGTTTTTGAAAGCGGAAATATTTTCCCTTCGTTTTGCAGTAAAGTAATTGATTTTTCCGTTGTGCGGTTGGCTTCGGCGACATTTTCAGGCTTTTCGACGAGTTCGTTGACTTGCGCTAAATCAACGAAACGATTTTTCGTCAAACCCAAACGATATTTTGCGGCGAGCAGTCGGCGCACCGATTCGTTGATTCGATTTTCGGAAACATCGCCGCGTTTAACCGCCGCTTCGACCGCGTTAATCGCCGCGTCAACATCGGGCGGAAACAGCACCAAATCCGCGCCCGCTTTAATTGCCATCACCGCGCTTTCGCCATTCGGATAATTTTTCGTGATCGCGCCCATTTCCATCGAATCGGTCGTGATAATTCCGTCAAATTTCAAATCTTTTCGCAACAATTCCGTCGAAATTTTCGGATTCAAACTCGCGGGCAGGTTGTCGCCCGTCACATTCGGCAACGCCAGATGTCCGGTCATCACCGAATCAACGCCCGCTAAAATCGCGGTTTTAAACGGCACTAATTCGACCGAATTTAATTCTTTGGCATCGGCGGAAATTGTCGAGAGTCCGATGTGCGAATCGGTCGCCGTGTCGCCGTGTCCGGGAAAATGCTTTAATGTGGCAAGACAGCCCGCTTCGCGCACGCCGCGCACTTCCGCCCGGACGTATTCGCCGACCGTTTCAGGATTTGCGCCGAACGAGCGAATATTGATTACCGGATTATCGGGATTATTATTGACATCGGCGACCGGCGCAAACAGCCAATTTCCGCCGATTGCTCGCATTTCTTCGCAGATAATTTTTCCTTGTCGGTAGATCGCTTGCGTGTCACCCGCCGCTGCGACACCCATATTCGTCGTAAAAGGCGTTCCGGTTCTAAGCTGCATTCGCAGTCCGCGTTCGTAATCAGCCGAGAAAAATAAAGGAATTTTGGCGAGTTTCTGCGCTTCATTCGTCAGCGCGGCGATGGAATTTGCCTCGCCGCGAAACAGCGTGAAACCGCCGACGTTTAACTTTTCAATCCGGCGGCGCGTTTCCGCAAATTTATCCGAGTTGAAATTGGTAAATTCGCCGCTGAACGACATCATCATCATCTGCCCGATTTTCTCGCGCAAGGTCAGCGATTTGAGAGTTTTTTCAACCCAAACTTCGCCTGTTTTATTAACTTTCGTTTGCGCGAACATTATATTTTGACCGAGTAAAATCAACAGTATGAATGAAATCGATAACTTTTTCATAAGGCAAATAATACAATTTTTAACCACAGATAAATACAGATAAACACAGATTATTTAAGATAAATACAAACTAATTTCTTTGATTTTCATCTTGATTTTATCCGTGTTCATCTGTGTCCATCCGTGGCTAAATTTTCTTAAAAAATCTCTCAATTAAAAGTTTCCTTCTTTTCCTTCGCGTCTTTTTCCCGTTCTTTTGATGATTTTACCTGCAATCCGTCGCCGATTTTGAAAAAGTTCGGCAGCGCGACGGGCGAATGTCCGGTGATCGCCGTTTCGCCGAAAATCGCGCGGGCGGCGGCGGTTTGCGCGACATCTTCGACCGCCCACGCCGTCAGATAACTTTGCGCGGCGGGAAATTGCTGCAACTGATACGGCGAGCCGAACGCGACGATTGCCGTGTTTTGATTCGCCGCAATCGCCTCGCGGATAAATTCGGCTTCCGCCTCCGGCAGCGCAATTGTTCCTTTGAGCGCGGCACGTTTGACGAACGGTGCGATTAAAACTGTTGCGGCTGATTTCGCGTCCGTCAAAAGTTCGGCGTATTCCGCCGGAGTTGTGCGTTTATCGACTCTGACGACACGCGCATTTTTGACGCGCTGTTCGACCGCCGCTTTGAAAACCAAACCCTGATCGGCATCGTCGTCGCCCGCCGCGATGATGAACAGAGTTTTTTCCGCCTGCTTCAAATTCAAAGGCAAAACTTTATTGTCGTTTCGCAAAAGCGTCATCGAGCGTTCGGCTAAATCGTTGGCAAATGCGACATTTTCAGGCTTTTCGACGAGTTTGGAAACTTTATTTAAATCTACTTGGTGATTGTTCACCAAGCCAATGCGATATTTGACTTTTAATAACCGCCGCACCGAATCGTCAATTTGTTTTTCGGGGATTTCGCCCGACTTAACCGCCGCTTCGAGCGCGTCAATCGTCGCCGCCACATTCGGCGGGAGCAACGCGATGTCCGCGCCCGCTTTGATCGCGGCAACTGCGCCGTCAGTGCCTTTGTAATTTTTGACAATCGCGCCCATTCCGAGCGAGTCGGTCGTGATAATGCCGTCAAATTTTAGTTCTTTGCGAATCAAATCACGGTTGATTTTCGGATTCAAAGATGCGGGAATGTCGTCGCCCGTAATCTGCGGCAGAGCAATGTGCGCCGTCATCAACGAATCTAATCCGGCGGCGATGGCGGCGCGAAACGGCGCGAGTTCGACCGTTTCAAAACGCTGACGATTGATATTTATGACAGGCGTGTTGATGTGCGAATCCTGCGCGGTGTCGCCGTGACCGGGAAAATGTTTGGCGGTCGAAATCACGCCGCCCATCCGAAGACCGCGCACTTCCGCCGCGACGAATTTGGAAACCGTGGCGGGATTTTCGCCGTAACTGCGGACGTTGACCATCGAATTCGCCGGATTATTTAAAACATCGGAAACCGGACCGTAAAGCCAGTTGATGCCGATTGCCCGCATCTCGGAAGCGATAATCTGCCCTTTGCGGTAAGAATCCTGCGGGTTTCCCGCCGCCGCGATGCCCATATTATGCGTAAAACTCGTGCCGCTTCTGATCTGCATCGGCAGCCCGCGCTCAAAATCCGCCGCCATAAACAGCGGGATTTTTGAAATCGCCTGCATTTCATTGGTCAAAGCGGCGAGTTCGAGCGCGTCGCCGCGATAAAAAACGAAACCGCCGACTTTATTTTCGACGATTTGTTTGCGAACTTCGGCAAATTTTTCGCCGTTCACATTTTTGAAATCGCCCAAAACTCCCGTCACAATCATCTGCCCGATTTTCTCGCGTAAGGTCAGCGACTGCAAAGTTTTCTCGACCCAAATTTCGCCTGCTTTATCAGTTTTCGACGTTTGAGCAAAAACAATCTGCTGGCAAAACAAAGTTGAAAAAAGCAGAGTTGTGAAAAAATATCTCATAGTTTTTAATAGAAAACTAATAATGAATAATGGCTAATTCTAAATCAGTTTGTCATTTTCCATTATCAATTATCCATTTTCCATTACTCTTTCGGCGTGCCGAAAATATCAATTTTTTCCGCGCCTTTTGCCCCGTCGGTCGCGGTAACGACGATATTATTTGAGTTCGGGCAGCGCATATCGGTGTAGCGCGTTTTGTCCATCGGAATTTGTTTGGCATCCGCGCCCGCGCCGCGCAGTAAAAAGGTTTGTGTCCATTCCGCGCCGACGACCTGCGCTTTGGTTTTTTGGACGGGTTTGCCTTCGTTGTGAACCTGATCTATGGCGTTGACGCGCTTGAATTGGCGCGGCACATTCGGCGCGAAACCTTCGGCATCGAAATCGGTTTGAAAGGTTTTATCCTTGCCGTTCGAGAT
>JBPCRW010000264.1:0-33500 GCA_050996405.1 Pyrinomonadaceae bacterium
TTCTGCCTTCTTGTAAAGTTATTTTTTCGGCTTCGTTTAGTTTGATAAATTTTTTTCGCATTAAACAACCATACAAGATTTTCAAATATCTATAAAATAATTCTGTCCACTTACTTATGTTTAGTAAAAGATAAATCAATTCCATAAATTGTAAATGTTATGTAACCTCTTATCTTTTCAGTCCAACATTTCCAAATAAACTTGTTGAAATTTCTCTCGGAACAATTATTTTCTGGATTAGGGATACGACAAACAAAATTCTCTTGAACATATTTGGTTAAATTGCGTCCTTGCAAAAAATTATTTGCCAATGATTTCGATTTCCTAATTTGTCCAAAAGCTAAACTGAAACAAACTAAAATAATCAAAGAAAATAAAGTAATTTTTGAAAGACTTTTCATATCCTTAATCCTCAACAACCAATTCATCATAAGCGAACTGAACGTTGTCGGGCAGCAGGCGCGAATCGCGCTCGTATAAAACGTCGTGATTCAGATGCGTTAAAAATGCTTTTTTTGGTTTCAGTTTTTCGATGTATTCGAGAGCTTCGTTTAAACCCAGATGCGTCGCGTGCGGCTTTAAACGAACGCAGTCTAAAACCAAAACGTCTAAATTCATTAAACCTTGCATTGATTCTTCGGAGATGAAATTTAAATCCGTCGCGTAGGCGAAATCGTTGAAGCGGTAAGCGATAACCGGCAATTTTCCGTGAATGACTTCGAGCGGCGTGATGAGCAAATCTTTGCCGAACGAGAACGGCGCGTTTTTTTCGATGGTGTGCGGAATAAGCTGCGGCAGTCCGCCGCCCGTGTGCGTCGGCTCGAAAATATATTGAAAAATGCGGCGCAAATCTTTCCACGCGAGCGCGTCGGCGTAAATCGGCATCGCGCCGTAACGAAAATTCAGCGGGCGAATGTCGTCAAGCCCGAAAACGTGGTCAACGTGGCAATGCGTAATCAAAACCGCGTCGAGATAACCTATACCAGCGCGTAAAGCCTGCTGGCGAAAATCTATCGAAGTGTCAACGAGAATTTTTTTATCGGCGTGTTCGACGAGAATCGAGACGCGCAGACGTTTATCTTTTGGATTGTCGGAAAGACAAGTTTCGCAACCGCATCCGACGGACGGAACGCCGGTCGAAGTGCCTGTGCCGAGAAAAGTTAGTTTCATAATGGTGAATGCTAAATGGTGAATGGTGAATGAAAAAATTGACTTTCATTCACCATTCACCATTTAGCATTTACCGTTTTCCTAAAATATCGTTTGCCGAAAATTTCTGCGCGGCTTGTTGTTTCAATTTTTCTTCCGCCATCCGCGAAACCTGGACGTATTGCATTTGCAAATCAGACAATAAACCTTTGAAAAGTTCTTCTTCCTTCGGATGCAGATTTCCATCCGTTTTTTCCTTGAGCATCGCCAAAACGTCAATCCAGTATTTTCCCGTTTCCAAGTCCAGAGTTCGTTGCCCGGTCACGGGATGCGGCATTGCGCCGAGCGCGGCGGCGGCTTGCGAAATGAGCGTTGTTAAAAAATTAACGAAACTTGCCGGGTCGTCCGCGCCGAGTTCAGCCAATTCCCGTTCATCTTCGGCGGATAGATTTTCATCCGCTTCGGTTTCACCCGTTTCGACTGTGGCAGTTTTTGCTTCATCATTTTTTTCGGCGGCTTTTTGCTCGACGGGTTTTGTTTCTTCTTTCGGTTTTTCGGGCGCGATTTCAACGCCTTCGCGCAAACTTCCGTCAACGTTGAATTTGCGGCGGTCGTTGATTTTGACGGCGGCTTCTTGTTCTTCTCTTTCCATTATCAATTTTTCCCTGTAAATGTTTTAAAATCTTTAATTCGATAGTAGCATTTTGGCGAAAGAAAGTTAAAATTAGTGATAAATGCTAAATGGTAAATCTAAGAATATTTCTTCCATTTACCATTTAGCATTTACCACTATAAAAAATATGTCAAAAAATTTTAACGAACTTGTCGCCGTGATGGAAAGGCTTCGCGCGCCGGGCGGCTGCCCTTGGGACAGGGAGCAAACATACGCGAGTTTGGCGCAGTATTTATTGGAAGAATGTTACGAAACGTTTGACGCGATTCAGGAAGCAGACCAGACCGGCGAGACGAAAAATTTGCGGGAAGAACTGGGCGACGTTTTGCTGCAAGTTGTTTTTCATTCGACGATTGCGGCGGAAAAAGGCGATTTTACGATTGACGAAGTTGTTAAAGGCGTGACCGAAAAACTCGTCTTGCGCCACCCGCACGTTTTCGGCGAAGACAAACTGGCGACCGCCGCGGACGTTTTAAATAATTGGGACAAACTCAAAACGCGCGAACGCGAAAAATCCGGTAAAGAGATAAAGAAAAAAGATTCGATTCTGGACGACGTGCCGATTCATTTTCCCGCGCTGCTCGAAGGTTTGAAACTTTCCAAAAAAGCCGCGAAAGCCGGTTTTGACTGGGAAGATGTCGGACAGGTTTTCGATAAACTAAATGAAGAACTCGACGAATTAAATTCGGCAATCTCAAACGATGAGCAAGAAAAAATCGAAGAAGAAATCGGCGATTTGCTGTTCGTCATTACTAATCTCGCGCGCAAACTCGATGTTGAACCGGAGACGGCTTTGAAGAAAACGAATCGCAAATTTCGGATGCGTTTCAAATTTATCGAGCAGGAGTTAAAAAAGCGCGGCAGAAGTTTGGCGGAATCGAATCTGGAAGAAATGGACGCGCTCTGGAACGAGGCGAAAAAAGCGAAAAAAGAAAAGCCGCCGGACGGAAACAGAATTTTGATAACCGATTTATTCGACGATTGAAACCGCAAAATTAAGCCGATCAGAGACTGAAAAAGAAAAAAGGCGGACTTGATGTTCGCCTTTTTCTTTTACGCTAAAGAATGTTTTACTGTCTCTGAAAATCGGGCGAGCCGAGAAGCAGCCCGACGACTTTGAAAACGTCCGCGTTGCCGCTTGGCGGAAGAAGTCTGGCTTGCTGCCCGTAGCCTTTTTTACCGCCGCCTTTTCCGTTCGGATTTTCCATCGCGGTATTTTCCATCATTGCCGCCGCGTTATCCATATTCGGTTCGGGCAGCGGCTGCTGGATTTGTTTCAGCAACGCCGTTTTGGTCAGCGGCGAAATTTCTCCGTCCAAAACTCCGGCAACCGTTTTATTCAAGATTTCCTGCGTGTTGTTTCCCGCAAACGGCGACAAATCGACGCGCGTTCCCGGAATCCGGTTGCTGGCGAGCGCGACCGAAAAATTCATTCGTTCGAGCAGTGCGCCGGTGTTCACCCAGTCTTCCGCCATATCGGGGTAGCCGTTCGGCGTAATATAGCCGTAGAGCGGTTCGCCCATTTTGGCGAGCATCGCCTGCACCTGTTTGCCGTTGGTATCCGCGCCGACTGTGCGAATCGCGCTGACAACTAATTCAAACGGTGTTTTGATTTTCGCGCGGTAATTTTCCGGCGCGTAGAATTCCGGGTCGGTGAACATCGCGCGAAGCGTCGTTTTTATATCGCCGTGCGAACTGTGAAAAGCGTCGGCGATGCGCTGAACAAAGGCTTCGCTCGGATTATCGCTGACGAATTTGACGGCGAGTTTTTTGGCAATAAAATGCGCCGTTGCAGGTTGTTCGACGAGAATATCCAAAACTTTCAAACCGTCGTTCATTCCGCCTTCGTTGATTTTTTGTCCGAGAACGATTTTTTCGCCGTTGTCGTGAACGCGGGCGTTAAAGGAAAAAGTTCCCGAATCCGCGCCCTGCGGCGCACCGGCTTGACGCGCTGCCTTCATCTCGCGCTGGTCACCCGTGCCGTTAATCATACTCGGCGCAAACGTGCGATAGCCGCGCGGGTCAACAATCGTCCAGCCCGTAAAGCAGCGCGCGACTTCCTGCACGTCCTTCTGCGTGTAGCCGCCGTCAACGCCCAGAGTATGCAGTTCCATCAATTCACGCGCGTAGTTTTCGTTGATGCCGCGCGCCGGTTTCGGCTTGGCGGTTTTGCCGTTGACTTTAATCTGCGCTTGACTGTTTTGCATCTGCTGAATGCGCTGGTCAAGCTGCGCGTCGGTGATTCCCTGACGCTGTTTGACTCTTTCGCGCAATTGCGGATTATTCATCAATCGTTCAATTTGCTGCGGATTCATTCCCTGCCCGCGTTTTTGATTTTGCGGCGCGTTCGGCGAAACCGATTGAAAATTATCGAGATAAAACAACATCGCCGGACTTTTTGCCGTCGCAAGCAGTAAATCCTTGAAATTTCCCAGTGCGTTGGCGCGAATTATGTCGCGGTCGTATTCCGGCAAAAACCAGCGCACCGCGCCTTTGTTGGTATAAACGTTGAAATGATTTGTCCAGAAATCGACCATTTGTTCCTGCAGCTGCCGTTCGGAATAGACGGCGCGAATAATCCGCGAAGCGGCTAATTCCTGCGTCAATTGCTGCGGGCGACCGAGATTATACTGCTGATAAACGGCGGCGACTTTTTGCTGAAGCTCCTGCCGCTGCTCGTCGGTTAAATTCGTCGCGTCTTGCTGTGGCTGAACTTGCGGTTTCGCCGCGTCCGTCGTCATCGCGCCGTTTTCCGGCGCGGGCATCGTGCCGTCGGGTTTTGTCTGATTATCAGTCTGGTCTTTCTTTTTATTTTTAAGCTCTTTGGCATCACCCTTGCTAAATCCGTTTTGCAGCGCGACTGCCCGCGTAATCAAACCCGGATTCGGATATTTGGCGAAAAGTTCTTCGTTCGACATTTTCAAAACGTCGAAATTCTGGAGTTTCGCTTCGGTCGCCGAATCGTCAATCGAATTTGGATTAAGCTGCTGCTCGATGTATTTATTCAAGCCCATCTTTTGGACGCGCTCGACGTCGCCCGCGCGCGCGCCGAAGCCGAGACGATTCAGCACGTGCAGAATTTTCTGGTCTTCGGTCAGAGATTTTGCCGGTGCATTAGTCATTTTCTGCGCGTTCGCGCCGATTGAAAAAATCGGGCTAAACATTGCCGCCGTTATCAAAAATGCGGTTATTTTCCGAATCGAAAAAAAATTGCCTGTCATTATTTTCACCTCAAAATTTATATGGTAGTTTGAGAAACTTCAAACTCGTCTGCAAGTTTAGATGCGGCGGTCTTCGGAAAAGCCGAAAATAATTATGCTTTAAATCGTTTTGCCGGACTGTTAAATGGACAACCGCGAAATCGGCAAACGGCATCTTAAAAATCGTCTTTATAACAATTTTGGGTTAAAATAAAAACGCTTTTGGATTCGGCAAATAAGGAATTTAAAATGAAACGCTTTATTTATTCATTAGTTTTTTCCGTCGGTTTGAGTCTGATTTTCGCGCTTTCGGCGGCGGCGCAGGAAGTCTCGACGTTCAGCGATAAAAACGTCGAATACACATTCGATTTGCCCGACGCGGTTTGGAAAATGAATCTCAAGCCGTCGGCGAAAGACCCGAATGTCGAATATATTTACGGCGACCGTTTAAACGGCTATCTCCGAATCCAGAAATTGTCCGTCAAGCCGAACGAGACGCTGTCCGACGTGACAAAGAATACGGACGAAAAATTGCAGTTCAAGCCTGGCTACGTCGCCGGTAAGGAAGAAAATTTCGCCGGAAATTATAAGGGCAAAGTTTCCAATTACGAATATGTTCAATCGGGCAGGAATATGAGCGGCAGAATTTATTTTCTGAAAACGGACGACGCGACCGTTTATATTCTGCATTTTACGGGCTTGCGCGACCAACTGCGCCCGATTCGCAACCAGATTGATTCAATCGCCCGCACTTTCAAAGTCAAAGCCGCTTAGAACCAAACATAATTTAACTTAGCCCGTTTGGTGCGAGCAATTACAAGAATTTCAATTTATCCTTTAAAATAATCGCTCGCGGCGGTCAGCATCAATCGTTTAATAAAGTTCATAATTTACCGCCTTAACTATTTGCCGGATGTTGGCGGCGGCGGAGCGGGCGGCGTAAATTGCGAAATGTCAGTCAGATTCAGAGTGCCTTCAATATCGGCTATTTGTTTTACCGCGTCGTCAAAGCCGTCTTCGCCAAACTGTTCGTGTTCGATGTCTTCAAATTTATCGTTTAATTTGTCATATTCATCGGCGGTGATTAAATCTTTCCACGCCGGAAAAACAATCGTGTCTTCGCGGGCAGCGTGGTTTTGATACATCCGAGTGAAACCGTCGAGCAGGTCGGCAAAAGCACCGGCGTTCGCGCCGATTTTCGCTCCGTTAGTGACGGAAACAATGTAATCGGTAATTTCGCGCCCGCGATTGTGCTGGACAATCAGAATGTCCGGGTATTTCGCCGCTTCACTATTTCCGCCTTTTTGCTTGATGAGCGGAAATAGATACGCTTCTTCCAGCATTTTCTCGTGATAATCTTCGCCGAACGCGCGAAAAAGTTTCGCGGTTTTCTGTAAAGCCTCCGGCGAAACCTGACTCGGATTTTTCCGCAGACGAGTTGCCGCTTCCGAATAAACCAGCAGAGCGCGGCGCAAAATGCCGTGTTCGCGCATCAAATCTTCAACCGCCGTCACCTCTTTGGCATCGGGAGTTTTCTTCTGCTCTTTATTTTCCTGATTAGCGTTTGCCGCTGAAGAAACATTTTGGATATTTCCCGTCTGACTATTGCCGCAGGCATCCAGCAGCAAAATCGAACCGACTCCGGCAATGCCGAGTTTCAAAAAATCGCGTCGTGAATCTTTTTCATTATTCATAAAAATTTATTTCCTTTATCTTTCAAATCTTTTTCTTTACTACTCGTCTTCGAGCAATTCGCCGAACAATTCTTTGACCTTTATTTTCGCTTCCTTCAGCGCACGTTTGCCTTTCGTTGTCGCCCGATAGCAGCGGCGCGAACTCTTTCCGTCGCGCTCGACTTTAGATTTCAGATAATCTCTTTCCTCCAACCCGTGAAGAATCGGGTAAAGCGTCCCCGCGCTCAATTTATAGCCGTGCCGCGCCAGCTCATCCATAATGCCCAATCCGTAAATCGGCTCACGCGCCGCGTGATGCAAAATATGCAGACGAATCAAGCCAGAATAAATCTCTCCATCTTTCATAACGTATTTCGCTATCGAATTTCGATAGTAATTTGTAGAGTGATAAATTGCAATATCAATTCTTCAGAAAATTAAAAATTTCGCGCCGAACGGCAAAATATAACCTTTCTTTCCGGCATCGATTTTCGATGTCGCGGTTTCAAAATCACGCGCCTTATGAAGTCTCATCCGGCGCGTTTCGCTTTCGTCAAGATTCGTCACAATCCGCACGTTAAAATTTTCTGCCTTTTTCAAAAGCGACCACGCCGTTTGCCCGTTAACCTGATATTTTTCGCACAGAATTTCGGCTAAATCATTTGAATCTTTTGCCTCAAACCATTTGAGAAAATCGCTGCGTCCAAGCCCGTCCGCGCATTCTGCCAGAAAGATAATCGTGCCGCCGTCCGCGCACGCCGAAGCCGCCGTGTCCAACGCCTTATGCGCCTGTATCATATTCAAATCAAACGGAAATCCGCCGCAACTAACAATCACTAAATCGCGCTTTTCCGTAATTTGCACGGTGTGATTTCCGGCGTAAAAATCGCAGGCGCGTTCGTGTGAAGTTTTCCAGTTTCCGGCAAAAATTTCCGTCACGCAGCCCGCGTCGTTGACAATGGAATTGACGGCAAACGACGGATTTATTTTCTCGACAATCTCGACGAATTCTTCGTGAACGGCGTTGCCCGCCAGCCTTCCCGCGCCGACACCTTCGCGGCGTGTTTTCCGCTCGCAGTCGAACGCGAGTTTGTGCGTTTCGTTGACCGTGCGGCTTGAACCCAAGCCCGGACAAATCATTTTTCTGCCGCCGGAAAAGCCCGCGAAATAATGGAAACTCACGCCGCCGACGATGATAACGCGGTTGTGTTCGGCGACGGCGCGATTCAGTTCAATCGGAATTCCGCGCCTCGTTTCGCCGAATCTTTGGAGCGCGGCTAAATCTTTTGCGTCGTGGTTAAAAGTTTTGACGCGCCGCGCGATAAACGGCGTTAAGATTTCGCGCTTTTCCGCTTCGGTCACGGCACGGTGAATGCCGGTTGCAAAAATGATATTGACGTTGGATGGATTTGTGCCGTTTGCGATTAAACGCCGCACAATTAAATTAACAATTTGTCCGGCGGCGACCGAGCGCGTCGCGTCCGGCACGACGATTAAAACAGTTTCATCCGGTTCGATAATTTCTTCGAGCGTCTTCGAGTCAATCGGATTATCGAAACGCTCGCCGATTTCCGCGTCGGAAAGCGTTGGCGCGGCAGTTTCGCTGCCCAAAACCTGAAAGCGATTTTCGTCAAACGCGAAATTTATCTGTGATTTCCCGTAACCGAGTTTGATTTCAGCCATTATAATTATTCAATACTGCCGCGCGACTCCGGTCGAAAGCGAAAGCGCAAAGCGCGCGCGATTGCCGTATTCATCATTGATTTCGACGGTTATTTCCGCCGACTGCGCGGAAATCTGGAGATGAAAACTTCCGTCCGCCGAGGCGAAAATTTCGCGTCCTGAAATTCGCACGGTCGCGCCGGGCTGCGTTTTGCCGCTAATAAGATAAACGCTTCCGCCCAGTTTTTCGACGTTCCAGTCCGAAGCGGTTAAGGCTTTGCTTTCTTCGCGTTTGACGACGGTAAATTTCCAAGGCTCGCTCCATTCGCTGGTTTGTCCTGAAGGGGCGGTAGCGCGAACTTTCCAGTAATAATTTCCGGGCATCAGATTAGCCAGCGAAAAACTGGAACTAGCCAGCGACTCGCGCTCGATAACGATGCTGTCGTTCAGAAAAAAAGGCGACGCGGCGATTTGCAGACCATAAATAAATCCCGCGCCGCCGTCCGCCGTTTGCCAGCGAAACGTCGCGTCCGAAGTCCCGTTTGACGAGGCGAAAATTTTCTCTAAAACCTGCGGAGAAATCAGACGCGGCGGAGACAGCAGTTTTTCCTTCGGCGCGAGTTTTCCGTTTGGATTTATCGCGGCATATTCGCCGTCTTTGATGATTGTTTTTTCGCCGCCCGCATCCGTTTCGACTCCGCCGCGACTGATGCGAATTTCGCCGTCGCCCGATTTTTGATTGACATCGAAACTGGCATCCGTCTGCGAAAAAACGCGGTTTTCAGATTGTTTCAATTCGACAATATTGTTTGTGCCTTCGGGCAGGTCTTGGGTTTTGACGTTGATTTGTCCGTCGTCGAGCGCGACACGCACGTTTTGACCGCTGAAAATCGAACTGCTGTCACGAATTACGACCGTCGAATTCGGGCGCACGAGCAACGTCGAACCGTCAATCATCTGCACCTGCGCTTTGCCGTCGGTCTGCGTCTGAATCGTATCGCCCGCCGACAGATATGTTTCTCTGGTCACTAAAATTGTTTCGCGCGTGGCGGCGCGAACGATTCGCACATCGCCTTCAAATGAAACCAGTCGCGCGGCATCTTTTGGGATTTCCGCATTGCCGGTTTTTGAAAACCAGTCGTGTCTGGCAATCCACCAGCCGCCCAAAGATGCCAGAATCAAAAACACCAAGACCGCCGCGATTCCATAAACGGTAGATTTTCTGATGTTCCACCAATCAACGTAATACTTTCGGAATTTTTTATTTGCTTGAGGCATTTCGGATTAGATTTCTTTACGCGGCAATTCTTCGGACGACGGAAAAATTAAAGATAGAATAATCGATAAAGCCAACGCTCCGGCGACAGTTCCGAGCGAAAAATTTATCAATGTCTGGTCAAATTCACGGTTTAAAAATCGATGCAGAAAAACGGTTGTCGCGCTGCCGTCCGCCGTTACCATTATCAAACCTTCCGCCAGAAGTGGCAAGAGCATTTTTACGCCGATGAAACTTAAGACAAACGCCAGCCCGTATTTGAGAAAATGAAACTTTTCCGCCATATCGACGAGCAGAAAGAAAAACGTCCGCAAACCCAAAATAGCGAAAATGTTTGAAGTATAGACGATAAAACGGTCGGTCGTGATGCCGAAAATCGCCGGAATCGAATCCACCGCGAAAACCAAATCCACGACGTTGATGACGATTAAAACCAGCAGCAGCAGCGTTCCGACGCGCCGCGTTTTTTTTTCGACTGTAAATTCGTCCGCCGAAATTTTGCCCGCCGCGCTGCGTAAATTTACTTCCGTGACGCGCGCGTCGATGGATTCCAGATACGTAAAAAATTTTTCTTCGTCATACGTTTTTGAAATCGGAATAAATTTTGTCGTCCAACGGATGATGACACTTTCTTCGGGGTTGAAATTTTCGTCCGATTCAAAAAACATTTTAAAGCCCGTGTAAATCAAAAACGCGCCGAACAAATATAAAATCCAATCGAATTTTTCGACCAGTTCCGCGCCCGCGAAAATCATCACCATTCGCAGAACCAGAGCCATAAAAATTCCCCAGAAAAGCACTCGGTGCTGGAATTTTTTCGGGACTTTGAAATAATTAAAAATCAGAAGAAAAACGAATAAATTATCGACCGAAAGCGAAAGCTCGATTAAATATCCGGTGAAAAATTCTTTGGATTTTGCGAGTGCCAGTTCGTGATTGGCGAGATGGCTGTTTATCATCCAGTAAATAAAACCGTCGAACAGCAGCGCGAGCGAAATCCAGACCGCGCTCCACGCAAAAGTTTCGCTCCGCGTCGGCAGATGCGAGCGGCGATTGGCGATTCCCAAATCGACCGCCAGAGCCGCCAGCACGACCGTAAAGAAAACAATCCATACCCAAAACGGATATTCGACAGCGTTCATAGGCAACTAACATACAAAGTCCAGAGTCCAGAGTCCAGAGTCCAGAGTCTAAAATTCAATGTCCTTAACTTTAAACATAACTACGGAATCAATAAATTAGGAGATTGCTGAAGCGTGACTTTGGACTCTGGACTTTAGACTTTGGACTTTATTTGTTAAAATCGCGGTTTGCCAAAGTGAAAATTTAAGCCGCAGGGCATTTTTCAATCTTCGTCAGAAACAGGTATTACGCAATGTTAAAATTTTTCAGTCGTCTGGAGAGAACCAGAAATTTTGTTCTCATCGTTTTCGCCGTTATTATGGCTCTGAGTTTGGTGCTGTTTTACGCGCCGCACAATACTCAGCCAGTTGATTTAACGGGCAGCAACGAAACCGCCGCCAAAGTCGGCAGCAGCAAAATCACGGTTGGCGACATCGCCGCCATTAATAAGCAATACGGTGGCAGGGGTTCTGCCGACCAGATTTTGAAAATCCTCATTCCGGCACGTATTATTCGCGCCGAAGCCGAACGGCTCGGACTAACCGCGACGGACGCGGAAGTCGCAGACTTCATCCGCGAGCAAAATAAATCGGCGGACGGAACTCCGATTGACCAGGCAACTTATGAAAGAAACGCGATTGAGCAAGCCGGAAGCGTCAAAGCCTACGAGCAAGCCATCCGCGACCAGTTAAGCGGGCAGAAACTCCAAGCCTTTATCACAAGCGGCGTAACCGTTTCCGAAGACGAGGTTTTAAACGATTTCAAACGCAAAAATACGAAATTCGATTTGTCTTATGTTCCCGTCAACACGGGCGATTTGGCGCAGAACATCAAGCCTTCGGACGAAGATTTGAAAAATTATTTCGAGCAGAACAAGAAAAGTTATTACATTTCTTTGCCGGAGAAAAACATCCGCTACATTTTCGTCAATACCGCGAAGCTCGGCGAGAAAATGCAAATTTCCGATGCCGATTTAAAAGCGGAATACGACAAACTGCCCGACGATAAAAAACAAGCCGGAGTCACCGGACAGCAAATTGTTCTGCACGTTCCCAAACCGGAACTCGACGCGCAAATTTTAGCCAAAGCCAACGAAATTGTCGCCAATGCCCGCAAGGACGGCGGAAAAATTTCCGAAGAAGATTTCGGCAATCTCGCCAAAGGACAATCCGAAGACGTGCGAACGGCTTCGAGCGGCGGAACAATTCCCGGAGTCGTCCGCCCGAATCCGAATAATCCAACCGAAACCTATCAAAAATTATTGACTTTAGAGGAAGGACAAGTGACAGACCCGATTAAAGTCGGAGCGAGTTATTATATTTTGCGACGCGGCGCGTCCGTTCCGAAAACATTCGAGGACGCGAAAAAGGAAATCGAAGTCAGCCTTCGCAATCGTCGCGGATATACGGCGGCGGTCGAACTGGCGCAGAAAATTGACGACGAACTAAAACAAAACAAAGACGCGCAGAAAACGGCGCAGGATTTTGCCGCGCAAGTCAATTCCAATGTTAAAGATATGGTGCGCGAAACCGGATTCGTCAAACCTGGGGATAACGTCGAAAACATCGGTATTTCGCCGCAGTTTGAAGACGGCATCGCATCGCTCGAAAACGCGGGTGATGTCGGCGGCAAAATTCCCGTCAAAGATGGTTTTGCGATTCCGATTCTGGTTGCAAAGCGCGACCCGCACGACGCGACTTTTGACGAAGTAAAAGACCATGTGACGGCGGCTTATAAACAATCTCAAGCGCAGAAACAGGTCGAGCAAGTAGCGAAAGATATTGCGAGCGGCGCGGGTTCTGCCGCAAATCTGGCGGCGGTCGCGCAGTCAAAAGGTTTGAAGGCGCAGGATTCCAAAAACTTTATTTTAGGTTCGCCGCTCGGACAGGGCGCGAACGCCGCGACCAGCCAGGCTCTGGAAGACGCGATTTACAATTTGCACGCGGGCGAGGTGACAAAAACTCCAATCAAGGTCGGAGATAATTATTACGTCGTCGGCGTGACAAACCGCACCGAAGCCGATATTGCAGAATTTGCCAAAGAGCGCGACCAGTTAGTCGAAACGCTTTTGGAGCAAAAACGCGGTGAAGTCTTTGCAGATTATTTCAGCGATGTCCGGCAGAAAATGGAAGCCGATGGGCAGATTAAAATTTACGACGACGTGCTGAAGAATCTCGACAGCGCAAACGGAAAAGAAACGGATACGGAAAATTAAGCTGTTTGTTTTCCGGTTTTATTCAGCGCGGCAGAACTGTTTAATAATTCATAAAGCAGTTTTAGATTACGGGTCAAAATAAAAGAAAACAGACGGAAATTTATTCTGTCTGTTTTCTTTTTTATCTACCTGAAAACCGCTTTAATCGGTTGGCGGCAATTTGACTTTCATTCCCTGTAATTTGCTATGCGTTCTGCCGTAGGTAAAGTAAATTACCAGACCGATTGCCATCCAAATAATCAATCTTAGCCAAGTATCAAAAGGCAGACTGAGCATCAAAAGAAGACTGGTGATTGCCGAAAGCGGCGCGATGATCCAAACCGCCGGAACTTTGAACGGACGATTCAAATCCGGGCGCGTGCGGCGCATTACCAATATGCCGATGGCGACGATAACAAACGCGAACAAAGTTCCGATACTGACGAGTTCGCCTAAAATGCTGATTGGCACAAAGCCCGCTATAATCGCCACAACCACGCCGGTTATCATCGTCGTGATATACGGCGTGCGGAATTTCGGATGAATTTTCGCCGCCCATTCCGGCAGCAGACCGTCTTTCGCCATCGAATAAAAAACACGCGGCTGTCCCATCATCAGCACGACCATTGTCGAACTTAAGCCGAGAACCGCGCCGACTTTAATAATCGTCGGGAAAACGCTCAAAATCGTTCCCATCGTCGTGCCTTTCGCCAAGTTGTAAGCCGCGTCAATCGCTACGGCAATCGGAGCGGCGGCGTTGGTTAAAAGTTTGTAATCAACGAGTCCAACCATAATTGCCGAAACCAGAATATAGAGAACCGTGCAGATTGCGAGCGAACCCAAAATGCCGATTGGCATATCGCGCTGCGGATTCTTGGCTTCCTGTGCTGCGGTCGAAACCGCGTCGAATCCGATATACGCGAAAAAGATAACTGCCGCGCCGGTCATAATTCCGCTCCAGCCGAATTCGCCGAAAGTTCCCGTGTTCGTCGGAATAAATGGTTGACAATCGCCGACTCCCTGCGTGCAGCCGATTCCCAGATTATGCGTGTTGACATAGCCGATGCCCGCGACGATAAAAAGAACCACGACCGCAATTTTCACCATCACAATAACCGAATTGAAATTGGCTGATTCCTGAATGCCTTTGACAAGTAGCAGCGTGATGGCAATCGCAATCAAAAATGCCGGAAGATTAAAAACCGCCGTTTCCAGAGGCGCGTTAATGCCTGCTTGCGACAGAGCTTGCGTTAAAGCGTCGCTGCTCATATTGTAGCCGCTTGTCAGGCTCAAAGTTGTTTCTCCGATTTTGGCGTTATTCAACTGATTGGCGAGCGCGTCCGTCAAATAGACGAATCTCGTTCCCGGTGCCGCGCTTAAAGTTATCGGAAATTGAATGCCGAAATCCCTCAATAAACTGACGACGTAGCCCGACCAGCCGACGGCGACAGTCGCCGCGCCGAAGGCGTATTCGAGAATCAAATCCCAGCCGATAATCCACGCGATAAATTCGCCCAGAGTGGCGTAGCCGTATGCGTAAGCCGAACCGGAAATCGGCACGGCGGCGGCAAATTCCGAATAACAAAGCGCGGCGAAAAGACTGACGAGTCCGGCAATAATCATCGAAACTACAACCGCGGGTCCGGCGTGCTTTCCGGCAGCCTGTCCGGTCAAAACAAAAATTCCCGTTCCGATAATCGCGCCGACACCGAGCAGCGTCAGAGCCGATGCGCTCAAAGTTTTTTTGAGCGTATGTTCGCCTTCGGCATTCGCTTCGGCAACGATGTTATCAATTGATTTAGTCGCAAAAAGTGACATTAGAGCCTCCTAAGATTTATTTCAAAATAATTATGTCTGATTACAAAAAATTAACTGTCGCTTTCAACGGATGAATTTTTATCCGCGATTTTCCGCCAGATAAAATATACGGGAACGCCCGTCAAAACAATTGCCAGACCGGGCAGCGACGTTTTCGTTTGATAAAAAAGCAAAACGAGCGAAATGACGATTGCCGCGATAATATAAATCGCCGGAACAACCGGATAGCCAAATGCGCGATACGGACGTTCGGCATCGGGACGTTTTCGGCGCAAAATGAAAATCCCGATAATCGTCAAAATATAAAAAACTAAAACCGC
Organism: Pyrinomonadaceae bacterium; assembly: GCA_050996405.1. Taxonomy (GTDB): domain Bacteria; phylum Acidobacteriota; class Blastocatellia; order Pyrinomonadales; family Pyrinomonadaceae; genus JBPCRW01. The sequence goes on from JBPCRW010000264.1 coordinate 15,088, forward strand.
AAAAATGACATAGCCGAGTAAATCGCTGTAAAGATTACCATAGGTAATTTTTCCCGCCGCGCCGGTCGAAATTGTGCGCGGCAAAACCAGCAGACAAGCCCACGCGCATTGCAGTATCAATGCTACGGCGGGAACGTGATTTTTGTTTAGCCGTCCGGTTGATTTAAAAAATAATTTGTCGCAAGCCATCGCGTAATAAACCCGCGCGCCCGCCAGAATCAGACCGTTGTTGCAGCCGAAAGTCGAAACAATAATCGCAATCGCCATCACGATTGCGCCTATTCCGCCAAAAATTGTTTCCAGCGCGGCAGTTCCGATAGGCTGGTTTTCCGGCAAACCTTGAATCTGCGCCAGCGAAAGCGTTGCTAAATACGCAAAATTCGCCAGAATATAAAGCGTAATGACCAAACCCGTTCCTAACGCGAGCGATAACGGAATATTGCGCTGCGGATTTTTTACTTCGCCCGCTGTAAAAGTGATGTTGTTCCAGGCATCGGACGAAAAGAGCGAGCCGACCTGCGCGACACCAAACGCGACAATAATTCCGAACAAACCGCTTTCGACCGAAACGGACGGCAGAATTGAAAAATCAGGCGCAATCACCGCCGCGTTTCGCACCGCGAAAAGATTCGACCAGTTGCCGGAAAAAGTTTCCGCCGCGCCGCCTATAAAAATTCCCAAAACGATTAAAACCAGCAGCGATAAAGTTTTTGCCGATGTAAAAACATTCTGAATCATTTTGCCGAGTTTCAAACCCTGCGTATTCAAAACGGTGAGAAAAATTATCAACGCGACAGCAACTAGTTGCTGGACGGAAAGCGAGACGGCGTAATCGGCGGTTAGATTTATCGGCTGAATTATGTAACTCGTCGGCGAAATCGAGGGAAACAAAACGCCTAAAAATCTGGCGAAGGCGACGGCGACTGCCGCAATCGTGCCGGTTTGAATCACCAAAAACAAAGTCCAGCCGTAAAGAAATCCCCAGAGCGGCGAATAGCTTTCGCGCAAATAGACGTATTGCCCGCCCGCCTTCGGCATCATCGCCGCGAGTTCGCCGTAGCTCAAAGCCGCGAAAATCGTCAAAACGCCCGTGATAATCCACGTCAAAAGCAAGCCGCCGACCGAACCCGTCTGCCGCGCGATGTCTGCGGAAACGATAAAAATTCCCGAACCAATCATCGAACCGGCGACAATCATTGTCGAATCGAGCAATCCGAGTCCGCGAATAAAACCCGTGTTAGATTTTTCGGCGAATGTATCTTCGCTTGTCATAAATTTTCTAAAAAATTGAACAGTTATCGAACTTTGTTCGCTGGCGAGATAAACGTATTATACTTGTAATCGCAAAACTGTCGAGTATTCGAGCGAAAAAAAATCGCTTGCCGCGAAGAAAAAATTATTTATGAATGAAACCGCAAAGAAAACGGGCGATATGCCGACGACGGATTTTCGGCGTTACGGCTATGAAATCGTTGACTGGATTGCCGATTATTTTGAAAATCTGGAAACGTTTCCCGTGCTTTCGCTGAATCAGCCGAACGATTTGACGAACGCTCTGCCGAAATCCGCGCCCGAAAAAGGCGAAGATTTTGCGGACGTTTTAGAGGACGTTGATAAATTGATTTTGCCCGCCGTGACGCATTGGAATCATCCGAATTTTCACGGGCTTTTTTCGACTTCGACTTCTTCAGTCGGAATTTTCGCCGAGATGTTTTCCGCCGCGTTTGATATGAAAGCGATGCTCTGGCGCACGTCTCCGGCTTCGACCGAACTCGAACCCGTCGTTCTCGATTGGCTGCGGCAAATGATGAATCTGCCCGAAAATTTTCACGGGATAATTTACGACACGGCTTCGGTTTCTACCTTGCACGCGATTGCGATGGCGCGCGAAAAATTAAATTTAAACATCCGCGAAAATGGAATGAGCGGGCGTTCCGATATTCCATTATTGCGCGTTTATTGTTCCGAACAAACTCATTCTTCAATTGACAAAGCTGTTATCCTGCTCGGACTCGGACAAAAATCTTTAGTTAAAATTCCGACCAGCGAGCGATTTGAAATGGACGCGGAAAAATTACGCGCGGCGATTGCCGAAGATAAAGCGAAAGGATATTTACCGTTCTGCGTCGTCGCAACAGTCGGCACGACTTCGACTTCGAGCGTTGACCCGATTGAAAAAATCGCAGACATTTGCGCGGCGGAAAAAATCTTTCTGCACGTTGACGCGGCTTATGCCGGAAGCGCGATGATTGTTCCCGAATTGCAGTTTCATTTTAAAGGTGCGGAACTCGCCGATTCAATCGTCACGAATCCGCACAAATGGCTGTTCACGCCGTTTGATTTATCGGTGCTGTATGTCAAAGATTTAGACTTGCTCAAAAAAACTTTTTCGCTCGTCGCCGAATACTTAAAAGTTGCGGAGACCGTTACGAATCAGATGGATTACGGCGTTCAACTAGGCAGAAGATTTCGCTCGTTAAAGTTGTGGTTTGTCTTGCGTTATTTCGGGCGCGAAGGCTTGATTTTGAGAATCCGCGCGCATATTCGGCTGGCGAATTTATTCAAAAGCTGGGTTGAAAACTCTGAAAATTTTGAACTGCTCGCGCCCGTTCCGTTCGCGCTCGTCTGCTTTCGCGCCGCGCCGCGAGATTTTACCGAAGAAAAACTTGATAAATTAAACGAAGAAATAATGAATGAAATCAACGCTTCGGGCGAAGCGTATTTGTCGCATACGAAATTAAACGGCAAATTTACGCTGCGTCTTTCGGTCGGAAGCATCAGAGTTGAAGAAAGACATATCGAAAAAATTTGGAATCTTTTGAACGAAAAATTACAATCAAAGTTATGAAAAAATTTATTTACGTTTTTGCATTATTCATTCTCGGCAGTTCGGCAATTTTCGCGCAAACTGCTGCGCCGTCAAAAACAGTTTCCAAAACTGTCGAAATCGTCGAACGCGAAAAATTCGACCCGACTAAAAATCCGAACGACGATTTGCAAACTGCGATTGCCGCTGCGACAAAGCAAAACAAACGCATCGTCCTGGATGTCGGCGGCGAATGGTGCGGCTGGTGCATCCATATGGACAAATTTCTGGCGGCGCGCGCGGATTTGAAAAAACTGCGCGACGAAAATTTCGTCTGGGTCAAAATCAATATGAGCGAGGAAAACGAGAACAAGGAATTTCTTTCAAAGTATCCCGAAATCAAAGGTTATCCGCATCTGTTCGTGCTGGAAAAAGACGGCAGTTTGCTTAAATCAAAAGATACTTCCGAACTCGAAGACGGCAAAACTTATAATCCGCAAAAGTTTATGGATTTCCTGAAAGAATACGCGCCCGTGAAAACCACTGCCGCCAAATAAATGCGATTCGTCAAAGAATCAATTATCAAAGCCGAACCCGAACGGGTTTTCGCTTTTCACGAGTTGCCCGACGCTTTCGAGCGTCTGATGCCGTCGTGGGAAAACGCTCGAATTTTGCAGAAAGCGGACATCACGAAAACGGGAGCGCGGGCGATTATCGAAATGAAAATTCTCGGAATTTTTCCCGCGAAATGGATTGCCGAACAGACGAAATACGAGCCGCCGGAGATGTTTAAAGACACGCAAATTTCAGGACCTTTCAAAAGCTGGCGGCACGAACACATAATTTTGTCGCACGCCGACGGCGCGGTTTTGCGTGACGAAATTCATTACGAACCGCCGTTCTGGATTTTCGGCGCATTCGCCGCGCCGTTCGTCATCGTGCCGAAACTCGAAAAAATATTTGCCTATCGTCACGAAGTTACGCGAAAATGGTGCGAGCAAGGAGAATAAATTTATGCAAGTTGAAACTTCTGTCGTTGATAGTTCTTTTCTGCCGATTGTTTTAGATTTTCACTCGATTCTGGAAAAAATCAGCGATGAAGAATTTGAAAATTTTTGCCGTCACAATCCCGATATGCAAATTGAACTTAGTAAAGAAGGAGACCTTATCATTATGCCGCCGACCGGAGGAGAAACGGGAATTCGCAATTTTACGTTAATCGGAATTTTTTTCAACTGGCTTGAAAAAGATAAAAGCGGAGTCGGTTTCGATTCGTCAACCGTTTTCAAACTGCCGAACGGCGCGAAGCGTTCGCCTGATTTGGCTTGGGCAAAAAATGAAAAGTGGAATGCTTTGAGCGCGGACGAAAAGAAAAAGTTTCCGCCGCTCTGTCCTGATTTTGTCGTCGAATTGCGTTCGCCTTCGGATTCGCTCAAGAATCTTCAAAATAAAATGATTGAGTATGTTGAAAACGGCGCGTCGCTCGGTTGGTTGATTGACCCTCTTGAACGCAGAATTTACGTTTATCGTCCCGATGCGGATGTTGAAATTTTGGAAAATCCCGAAAGCGTTTCGGGCGAATCGTTGCTCGAAAACTTTTCTTTGAATCTGGAAAAAATCTGGTCTTAAAAATTATGCTGACACACATCGTCTGCTGGAAATACAAAGCGGAAACGACCGCCGAACAGCGCGCCGAACACATTGCGAAATTAAAGAATCTGCCGAACGTGATTTCGGATATTTTAAGTTTCAATGTCGGCTCGGACATTCTATATCTCGAACGCTCGTTTGATACGGGCTTAATCGCAGCTTACGCAGATCGTGCCGCGCTCGACGCTTACACCATCCATCCAGAACATCGAGCGGTTGCGAATTTGGGCAAACTAATCGCCGAAAGAGTCGTGTCGGTTGATTTTTTAACAGACGAAATGATAAGCGAGTAAAATGAAACTCTGGAAAAAAATTCTGCTCGTTCTGCTGGCAATTATTTTGCTCGCGCAGATTCCGTTTATCTATAATCGCTACCGAATCGGGCAGCTTTCGGATAAAATAATTTCACTTCAAACGCAAAGAATTACAACTGAAAATCCGAATTTTACAGATTACAAAGGTATCATTCACGCGCACACATCACTCGGCGGACACAGCACCGGAACTTTTACCGAACTTATCAACGCCGCGCAAAATAACCGGTTGGATTTTGTCATAATGACCGAACATACCGACCCGCTTTACGACACATCGGCTTTAACTTTGCACGGAAATTACGGCGGCACTTTATTTGTGAACGGGCAGGAAGTTGACACGGCGACCGACAGATTTCTGTTGATGAACGGCGATGCGGAAAGTAATCAAATGAACAAAGTTTCTACGCCGGATTTTCTGCAAAAATATCACGCGATGGGGAAAGTTATTTTCATCACGTATCCTGAAAAATTTAAAACCTGGGATTCAAACTTTGACGGCATCGAAGTTTTTTCTCTGCACACGAACGCGAAAAAAATGAATCCGCTGCTGTTTGCCGAAGACGCTTTGTGGTCGTATCACGGTTATCCAGAACTTGTTTTAGCCAAGTATTTCCAGCGTCCCGACGACAATTTGAAAAAGTTTGACGAAATCGCCGCAACGCGAAAAATCACGATGTCCGCCGGAACGGACGCGCATTCCAACATCGGCTTCCATCTGTTTGGCGACGACGCGGGAAATAAAATTATCAATCTCAAATTCGACGCTTATCAAACGATTTTCAACGTCATCAGAAACCACGTCCTGCTTGAAAAAGATAAACCTCTGACGCAGGAAAATCTTTTAGCCGCGCTCAAAAACGGGCATTCGTTCATCGGCGTTGACGCTTGGGGCGATTCGCGCGGTTTTATGTTTTCGGCAAACGACAAAATTATGGGCGATGAAATTCCGCTCGGCGAAAATTTGAATCTGAAAGCCGTCGCGCCCGTTCCCGCGCGATTCGTTTTATTGAAAAACGGCGAGAAAGTTTTTGAAGCAGCCGACACAACCGAAATGAATTTTCAGCCGAAAGAAAGGGGTGCGTATCGCGTGGAAGTTTATCTCGATTCGCTCGGCTTCACGCAAATGCCATGGATACTTTCCAATCCGATTTATATTAAGTAATCCCAGTTCAGACAAGTTTTTTCACCGCCGAGGCGAAGGAAAAAGACAGACAAAGCGACAACGTGATTGATTAAACAAATGCTTCTCTGTATCCCGCCCTCTCTTTTTCTCTTTGTCAAAATCCCTCTGTGTCTCGGCGGTTCAATTTTTCTTATCCCATTTTTAAATTAGTTTCGGTTTTGTAACACACATTTAAGATTTGTTTCACACGCTCTTAACTTCACTGCTTTAATCTTCCTGTTTGGTAATCGTAATTCCAAATTTTTTTCGCAAATCCGCAGTCATTTGATTGAACGGGTTCGCGTTTATCTTTTCAACTAAATTAACAGCAAGGAAACAAACTCTTTGAGGAGGCTCGGATGAAATCTATAAGCCGAATTTTATCAATTTTTACATTTCTATTTTTAGCTAATTTGAGCGTTTTCGCGCAGAGCGACAATGCGCGAATTCTGGGAACGGTGACGGACACAAACGGCGCGGTTGTGGCAGGCGCGAACGTCACCGCCCGCAATGAAAAAACGGGCGAAGAAAGAACCGCGACCGCAGGCAACGACGGAGCGTTTTCCATCGCCGCGCTGAAACCCGCGTTTTATACGGTTTCGGTCAGCGCGAATAATTTTGAAACTAGCGTGCAGAAAAATGTCGAGTTGCTCGTCGGGCAGACGGTGAGTTTAACTTTGAGTTTGTCGCCGAAAGGCGTGGCGGCGCAGGTTAATGTCGTGACGAACGAAGAAGCCGCGCTCAACGTTTCGTCGGCGAGTATGAGCGCGAACGTCAACCAGCGCGAAGTCGAAGGTTTGCCGATTAACGGTCGCCAGTTGTCGCAGCTTTATCTGCAAGCCCCGGGCGCGCAAAACTCCGGCACGGGAACTTTCGGCGACATACGATTTTCGGGACGCGCCAACCAGCAAAACGTTATTCGCTACGACGGCGTGGAAGGCAGCGCGATTATTGACGCTTCGCCCGGCAATCTGAATGGCGAAGTTCCCTCGCCGTTTCGACTGCAATCGTCGCTCGAAAACGTGCAGGAATTTCGCGTTGACTCGAATAATTTTCCGGCGGAATTCGGCACTGGCACGGGCGGGCAAATTTCCGTCGTCACGAAATCCGGCGGCAACGAATTTCACGGCTCGGCGTTTGAATATCTGCGCCGCGACCATTTCGACGCGCGAAATTTTTTCGACGGCGCGACGAAAAGCCCTCTGAAACTCGACCAGTTCGGCGGCTCTGTCGGCGGTCCCGTTATCGAAAATAAACTTTTCTTTTTCGCCAGCTACGAGCAGTATCGCGGGCGTTTCGGTATAAACAATGTCGAAGCCGCGCCGAGTTTGAGTTTGGCGCAGCCGGGCGCGCTGATTCCGGGAACGACGACTCCGGTCAATCCGGCGATTCAACCTTTTATCGCGGCGTTTCGCGCACCGAACACGACCGTTTTAACAGGAGCTTCGGCGGCAAATGGTTTCGATATTGTCCAACTGCAAGACACGGAAAAAACCGACGAAAAATCCATCGCCGCTCGTTTCGACTACAAATACAACGAGTTCAATAGTTTTTACTTCCGCTTTTTCCGCGACCAGGGAAAGGATACCGCGCCCGAAGGTGTTTCGGGGCGTATTGTCCGCATCGAAGCCGTGCCGCAAAATGCCGTCGCCAGTTATCAATCAATTTTGCGAAAAGACGGCTCGTTAATCAACGAATTCAAAATCGGTTACAACGGAGCGCGCACGCGCATTAGCGGTTCTGCGCCGACTGTGGGCGGGCTTGATTTGACACCCATTACGTTGAACATTTCGGGAAGCGTGGCAAATACCGGAATTGCCGGTCAAGGAACTTCGACGGGCATTTCAATTCCGGGCGGTCAGGTTCGCACGAATAGCGCGAGCAACGGACGCGGGTCGCCTTACACACCGTATTCAATCGGATTTATTGACAGCCTGAACTGGATTCGCGGCAATCACAACATCAAATTCGGCGGCGAAATTCGCCTCGTCCGGCTTTACACAGACCGTCTCGGCGGAACGACTTATACGTTTTCAAATCTCACTGCGTTTTTGGCGAACACGCCCGCTTCCGTTCAATATTTGGGCGACCTTTCCGCGCCGAGTCCGTTTAATAACGGTTTGACCGGACAGCGTTTGGCGAAACAGGAATACTACATCGGATACGTGCAGGACGAGTGGAAAATTCGTCCGGCTCTCGTTTTAAATTACGGTTTGCGCTACGAATATTACACGCGGCTTCGTGAGCGAAATAACGGGCAGGTTTTATTCGATATTACAAACGGAACGATTCGCCCGTCAGACGGGCAGCCTTATAAATCATCGAAAAACAATTTCGGTCCGCGCGTCGCTTTAACGTGGTCGCCGAATCAAACGGGCGACGGATTTTTCGCGGGCGGCAAAACGATTTTGCGCGGCGGTTTCGGAATTTATTACGGTCCCGGTCAAACCGAAGACCAGATTCAGGCGATTGAATCCGACCGCATTTCTTCGACAATTTCGAGCGGCTCGCTTTTAGCTTTTCCGGCAAACATTCCGGCAATCGTTGACAATTTCAACGCCAATCCGCTTAACCGGCAGTTTCAGCCGCGCGCTTATGCGCCCGATTATGAAATTCCCGAACGGGTTTATCAATACAGTTTTTCGTGGCAGCAGGAATTGCCGTATAAACTGGTTTCGACCGTCGCTTATGTCGGAAGTCGCGGACACAATCTTTTTCTGCGAAGCGTCGCCAACCAGATTCTGCCCGGAAGCGCGACGATTTTAAACGGCGCGAATCTGCCGACCGGAGTCGGAGTTATCAACCGTCTCAACGCAACCGGACAAGTTATCGGTGTCAACACTGTTCGTCAATTCGACGTTCTTTCCGGCACGACGCAATTAAAACCGTTCGCCGAAGTTGACTACAAAACTTCGGGCGGCAGCGACCGCTATAACGCCTTGCAGGTTTCGCTTGTTCGCACCTTGCAAAATGGATTGACAATGAACGCGCAATATACTTTTGCAAAAAGCACCGGCACGAGTGCTGGTGCAAACGAAGCCAGAACTTCGGCGCAGCTCGACAATTTTCAAGCCGATTACGGGCGCAATAATTTCGACGTGCGCCAAACTTTCAATTTAAGCGCGTTGTATCGACTGCCTATCGGTAAAGGCAAGGCTTACGATTTCGGGCGGGCGGGAAATTTCCTGCTCGGCGGCTGGCAAGTCGGCGGAATTTTAAACGCCCGCAGCGGAGTTCCGGTTGAAGTTCTGGTTGTCCGACCGGATGTAGTCGCGCAATGCCAATTGGCGACGGGCTGTCCGAACGGCGCGGGCGGTGCGTTTGCGAACGGATTTACCGCTAATCTTCCATCATTCGGCACAAGTTTTCCGGCACTCCCAACCGGATTTGTCTCGGTCGTCAACACGCCGGGCGGCGGCGCGTCGCGCAATGTTCGCCGACCTGATTTAATCGCCGGAGCGAATCCGTTTTTGAACAACGACCGCAATTTTATCAATCCGGCAGCGTTTGCGATTCCGGCAGCGGGCGCGTTCGGAAACTTTCCGCGCAATGAATTATCAGGTCCGAATTTTCGCCAGTTCGATATGATTTTTGCGAAAAAATTCCGCGTTACGGAAACGACGAATTTCGAGTTTCGCACCGAAATTTTCAATATCTTCAACACGCCGAATTTTGCCAATCCTTCGACGACGCTCAACAATGCTCTGCCGGGTTTGAGTTTTAACGCGGCGACGGGCGCGTATTCGGCTTCAACGTCAAACGTCGTTCAACCCGGTCAAGCCTTTACGCAAAACGCGGCTGGCTCGACCTTCGGCTTGCTTCGCGCGACCGTCGGACGCACCGTCGGCTTGGGAACAAACCGGCAAATTCAATTCGCTTTTAGATTTAATTTCTAAAATTTTCAACGAATAACGGGCAGTAAAAAGGGCGAGACATTTCCGGCTCGCTCTTTTTGTTGTGGATGGAAAAAGCAGAAGCCCGCGCGTCAGCAAGGGCGGAAAACAGTTAGCAGTAAACACTATGCAGAAAGCAGTAAGATTCGTGTAACCTACTTGAAAAATCTGCTCTTGCTGACGCGCGGGCTTCTGTTACATTTTGATTTTGCGAACTTCGATTTTATCTTGAAGTTCCGGCGGCAGAACAAGCTGCGGCACAATCTCGCCCGTTTCCGATTTAGTCAATTCGATTTTCAATTCTTCGACGTGAATGTTTTCCAGAATCGAACGCGCTCCGTATAAAACGACCATCGCTTTTTTTGTTTCGCGTTCGGTTTTGACAGGCACGACGAAAATTCTTTCGGCGCGTTTTTCACCGATTTTAAAGGCGACATCGACGATGCCGTCAAGCACCGTGACGTTCGGATTAACAACATTCAACCCGACCTGCCGCGCGATAAAATCCGCGCTCTGGTTTTCGATGTTAATTTTTTCCGTCATTATCGAATCCAGCGATTTGACGAAACTTTCCGCGCCCCGCGCGCGCACCTTTGCGGGCATCACGGTTTCGCTGTAAATCTCGAATCCGTCCGCGACGCTGCCTTCGGTTTCCGGTTTTACTTCGATTTCGCGTTCTTCAACTTTTTCGAGCCGCACGTTGATTTTGTTCGGCTCGATTCTGTCGAGTTTAACTCCGCTCGGCAGTTCCAGATTGACGCTTTCGGGCGCGAGTTGAACGATGCGGTCGCCCGCTTTAACGTCTGTTAAATCAATCGACATCACCAAATCGCGCGAGAGGAGATTGTTGACTTTGGCTTTGTCGCCGGTGACGAAAATAATAACGTCTTTCGGCGATAAATTGGTAATTTCCATATCATTGGAAACGCGCGGATTGAGCGCGATATTTTCAAAACGTCCGGTCGTGCGCCCTCCGGTCACGCCGAGCCACAACGCGAGCGTAATTGCCAGCGCAATCAATTTCAAAAGCCAGTCTTCCAGAAAGATACGCCGGAAAATACGCCAGAAAAATATGCGATGCTGTTCTTTTTCGATAAAATTTTCGGTCGAAAGCATTTTAGTAATTAGTGATAAGTGACAGGTAATCAGTGATAAATAATAGGTAATCGCTTTTACTTATCACTTATTACCTATCACCCGATAGTGATTTCCGTTTCGGATTCCTTCATCGTTTTGGTCGGCTCGCGTTTGCGGCTGATGATGGGAATTTCCATCGCGTTTAACAGCAGAGTGCGAAGTTCCGTCGTGTCGAGATGCCGCCGGACGCGCCCGCCGTCGATAAACGAAATCAAGCCGGTTTCTTCGGAAACGACAACTGAAATCGCGTCCGTGTCTTCGGTAATTCCGATGGCGGCGCGATGGCGCGTGCCGAGTTCGCGCGAAATAATCGGATTTTTCGTCAACGGCAAAAAGACGGAAGCAGCAGCGAGTTTTTCGCGCTGAATAATGACCGCGCCGTCGTGCAGAGGGGTTGCCGGATTAAAAATCGTGACCAGCAAATCGTAAGTCAGCTTTGCGTCCAATTGAACTCCGGCATCAATAAAATTCCGCAAGCCGACGTTTCGTTCGATAACAATCAGCGCGCCGGTTTTTTCCGAAGCGAGCGTCGTCACCGCCAGCACGATTTCATCGTAAATGGTTTCGCCCATTCCGCCGCGCCGCTGTCGCCGCAGAAGCGGAATCCGCAGACGGTTGCCGAAATAAATCAGAGCCTGCCGGATTTCCGCCTGAAAAAGAACGATAATCGCAAAACCGATATACGGCACGGCGGAGCGCAAAACGAATTCGAGCGTCGCCAAATCCTGCGCGATGGCGAACCAGTAAAAAAGACCGAGAATAACCATTCCGACGACCGTCGGCACGGCGCGCGTGCCGCGCACCAGTTTCAGCAAAACATAGACGATGATAAAAACCAGCGCGATGTCCAGTATGTTTCTAAAAGTGGCTAAAGCCGGAATGTAATCTGTAAACGGCACGGATTATTGATTTTAAATCGGTCTCTCTTGAATTCGGCGAAACTAAAAACTAGAACGTCAGCCGGTCTTTGGAAGTTTCCCGCTGATTTTTCGGTTGCCCGCTGATTTGCAAATTGCTGATAAAATTTACCAAAACAATCTATTTCGAGAAATTCGCCTCTCTGAAATTATGTGAGAAAATGCGGGAAAGCGCAAAATTTTACCGGAGAATTTAGTATTTTAATCGAAATGACGAATTTTTCCGCGCTGCAAAAATCCGACCAGATTGCCGTGCGCGTCAATTACGCCGACCGCGCCGAGACCGTTTTCACGCAGCAAATGCTGCGCGTCGGACAGCAAAGAATCGGCATCGACAAAATAATCAGTCTTAATCGGACGCATCGAATCCTGAATTTTTGTTTTATGCCAATCAGAGCGCGGCAGAGTTTTCAAATCCTCGAGCGCGAGCATTCCGTAAAGCTGCCCGTCTTTTGCGACCGGAAAAACCGTCTGACGGTAAAGCGGTAAAACGCGGTCAATAAAATGCTGGACGCTTCCGTCGGGCGCAATCGCAACCGGCGGCGACATCGCTTCTTCGACGTGAATTTTCTCGGTTTGATTGATTTGTTTAATAATGCCGTTTGCCGCGTCATACAGAAAAAGTCCGACCAGAACAATCCATAATCCGGTTATGTCGCCTTGAATAATCGTTGTAAAAAGCCCGAAAATCATCAGCGCAATTGCAATAATTTGTCCGGCGCGTCCCGTTAAGATGGTCGCTTCGTTTAAATCCTTGCCGCGTTTCCACAAAAAGGCGCGCAAAACTCTGCCGCCGTCCAGCGGATAACCCGGAAAAAGATTAAACACGGCGAGCAGTATATTCCAAAAGAAAAGCAGAAAAAAAAGCGGTGTCAGCAGATTCGTGCCGATGTTATTTGAAACGGAAGTGAGAATCAAAAAAACGAGCGAAATTAAAAAGCTGGCGACCGGTCCGGCAATCGCAATGCGAAATTCGGCGCGCGGATTATCCGGTTCGCGCTTTAAGCGCGCCAAGCCGCCGAACGGATGCAGAACAATTTCCGTCACCTCAACTTTTTCCATCCGCGCGGCAAAGGCGTGCGCCAGTTCGTGCAGAAAAATCGTTGTAAAAAAAATCAGCGTGGCGGCAAAACCGAGCGCGAGATTGAAAAATAAATTATTCGACGGAACGCTCCGCGCCGTCAGCCAGCTTATCAACATTAGCACCGGAAACCAGCGGTAATCTATCCGCACCGGAATCCCGAAAATGCGCGCGATAAGCAGTTGACGTTTAAAAAATCCGGTAATTCGCATCAATTAAAATCAGAATTTAATTGTGACCGATGGCTTATTATAAATGCTAAAGATTTTTGCTTGTGATGTTCGGTTACACTTTTTCATATTTTTATCTTCTTGGCTGGCTGATTTCCGCTTTGTGAACAAGTAAGGTTTTTAATTATTATCCAAAATAATGTCTGGAAATCTCTGCGCGATTCGCTCCGGCGATTCCGAATCAATTTCGCCGCGCAGAGATTTTGTTCCGACATTCGGTTTAAAATTTCCGTTGTCGTCATAAAGTCGGCGATATTGCGCCGTGTTGCGGATTACGCCCTGCACATAGCCGCGCGTTTCTTTAATCGGAATCGCTTCGACAAATTCGTCCATTTCATACGGCAAACTTGCCTGCCACTTCGGAACTTTTCCGGGTCCGGCGTTGTAGGCGACGGCGACGTATTCGATGCGCCCGAATTTATCGAGTTGCTCGCGCATATACGCCGTGCCGAGTTGAATGTTAAGTGCCGGTTGATACAGCGATTCAGGCGTGATTGCCATTTCCAGCCCGTCTTTTCGCGCTAAAATTCGCGCCGTCGGAACGAGCAACTGCATCAAGCCGTAAGCGTTAGCATTGGATTTGGCGCGCGGGTCGAAAACCGATTCCTGCCGAATTAAACCGGCGACTTGATACGGGTCGAGACTGCGATGCTGCGCCCAAGATTTTATGTCCTGCCAGTTCGTCAGCGGATAAAAAATATCCCATTCCTCGCGCGACAATTCTTCGGGAAACATCTGCGAATAATCTGGATAGCTTCGCGCCAGCGCAAGCAGAGCCGCCACGTTATCGCCGCGCAGACGATAAAATCTGGCAACTGCTAAATTTACTTTCGGGCTGTTCGGCGCGGTTCGCGCGGCATCGTTTAATTCGTCAATCGCCCAATCGAAAAGTCCGATTGTCGAAAGCTGGTCGGCTTTGACGAAACGTTTTTGTTCACTTCCGGTCGAATTTTCTTTGGCGACCGTGACGGTTTTCAAATTGGCGACGGCTTTGCCGATTAACGAATCGTTTGCAAAATTTATTGTTGAATTGCATTCATTCAGCGATTTTAAATTAGCCAATCTTTGCTGCGCCAGATAGCCATACCAGTTTGCCGTGTAGCGATAAAGAACCGCATTATACAAAGCGCAGGCTTCCGGCAATTTTCCGGCGCGTTCCGAATCGCGCGCCGCCCAGTATCCGGCGCGACCGCGATATGTTGTGTCTTTATCAACATATCGCGCCAGATGTTCGGTCAGCATCTGCGACGAATTTACAAAATTTTTATTGTCGTGTTCAAGCCAGGCAAGTTCAAATTGCGCCTGCGCGACTTCGACGGCGTTCGGATAATTCGTCACCGCCGTTTGCAAAAAATATGTTTCGTCCGTTTTATCTTTCTGGTCTCGTGCCGCCATTCCGACGGCAATCAAAGTTTTCGGCACAAAACTGCCGCGCGGAAATTTCTGACGCATTTCTTCGACAGTTGTCCGCACATTTGCCCATTGACGATTATTGGCGTAGGCGGAAGCCAGCCGAAAATACGCTTCTTCTTTTTCAGGCGCGGAAACCGGAATCGCGTAAAAAGCATTTTGCGCCTGTGCCGTATTTTTTACGTTTCCGTAAGTAATTATTCGTTTCAAATTTATCACGGGCGTGAACGCGGCGGGAAAACTCTGCGCCAAATTATCAAACGCTTTTGCCGCTTCCACGTAATTTTTCGCAGCGTAAAGTTTGTCGGCGCGCACGCTGATTTCTTCCGCCGTTTGCGGCGTTAAAGGCTGCGACAGCGAAGTTAATTTCGCTTCGGCTTCGAGACTTGCCGGAGTTCCCGCGCCGTAAAAATAAACTTTGCGATAAAAGGAAATTGCCTGCGCCTGATTTCCTTGCGCTTCAAAAGATTTGGCGACGGCGAGCAGCGCGTCCGGGTCATTTTTTTCGACTAAATCCTGAACAAAAAACGGAATGTTCTGCGGCTGATTATTTTCGAGCGCGCTTTGCGCCCACAAAATTTTCGCGTCCGTCGCGCGCAACGAATCTGGAAAATCTTTTACCAGTTGCTCGAAAGCGTTCATCGCTTCGGCGTGTCTTCCGGCTTGCCGCAAAGCTCGCCCGCGAAGCCACAAAGCATAATCGCCAATGTCGGTTTTTTGACGAAAAACGTTTGAATTTAAAATTTCCGCCGCGCCGCCGAAATCATTGTTCAGAAAATGAATCTGCGCCCGAAGGAGTTTGGCGAATGCGCCCGCGCGCGTGTTGGCATAGCGGACTTCGATTTGCAAAACGGCGGATTCGGGCGGCAGCTTCCCGTCGCGCGTCATCTGCCGAAGCGACTGCAAAGCCTGTTCTTCGGTTTGCGCCGGTTGATACGCGGCGCAGCTTGCATTAAAAGGTATCAGTAAAAATACGAATAATGCGAAAATAAAATTTAACAGCGAATATGAATTTCCCAATGTTTTCTTCCTCGTCTCGAAATGTTTGGATGCAGAAATAAAAAGCGGCGGTTTTCTTCGTTTGGCTCTTCAAACAAAAACGTTTTCGTTATATGATACCCGCGATAATCTTTTTTTGACAGGAGTTTAAAATGAAAAATTTTTTCCCCACGATTCTTTTCCTGGTTTTTGCTTCGTTGACTGGTTTTGCCCAAATGCCGAACCCGACCGCCGCTCCGACACCGAAACCGGCGAACGAAGATGACGTGGTAAAAATCTCGACGACGCTGATTCAGGTTGACGCGACCGTCACCGACAAAAACGGAAATATCGTGACCGATTTAAAACCG
The DNA here is from genome assembly GCA_050996405.1 of Pyrinomonadaceae bacterium. Lineage (GTDB taxonomy): Bacteria > Acidobacteriota > Blastocatellia > Pyrinomonadales > Pyrinomonadaceae > JBPCRW01. The sequence goes on from JBPCRW010000264.1 coordinate 31,040, forward strand.
GAAGATTTCGAGATTTTCGAGAATAATCAGAAACAGCCGATTACAAATTTTTCATTTGTTTCCGCGCCGCCCGAAACAAATTCCGCGCCGACACCGAAAAACTCTGCCGCTAATGGCGTTCCAGTGCCGCCTGTCACGCTCAGACCCGAACAGGTCAGGCGCACTATCGCGCTGGTCGTCGATGATTTGTCGCTGTCGTTTGAAAGCGTCCACTTTGTCCGGCAAGCGTTGAAAAAATTTGTCGATACGCAGATGCTGGACGGTGATTTGGTGGCGATTATCCGCACCGGCGGCGGCATCGGCGCGCTTCAGCAATTTACTTCCGATAGGCGACAGCTTTACGCGGCGATTGATAAAATTCGCTGGAATCCGATTGGCAACGGCAAAATCGGAGCGTTCGCGCCGATTGAAGCCACGCCGCTCGAACGCTCAAAGGCGATGGGAAATGAAGTCAGCGACGAGCAACTGGCGGAGGAGAAAAATCAAAACCAGCGTTTTAACGATTTTCAGGGCAGCGTTTTCGCCACCGGAACGCTCGGCGCGCTTGATTTTATTATCAAAGGAATGCGCGAATTGCCGGGTCGGAAAAGCGTCATGCTTTTGTCCGACGGCTTCAAACTTTTTACTGAAGATGAAATGGGTTTTAAGGAAAGTTCGATAATTTTAGATTCGCTCAAACGTCTAACCGATTTGGCAAACCGTTCATCGGTTGTTATTTACGCGATGGACGCACGCGGATTGCAGACGCTCGCTCTAACAGCGGAAGACAACACCAGCGACCAAACTTCCGAGCAACTGGAATCGAAACTTTCCGACCGTAAAAACGAACTTTTCGATACGCAGGACGGTCTGGTTTATCTGGCGCGGCAGACCGGCGGATTATCGTTCATTAACAACAACGATTTGAACGGCGGCATCCGAAAAATGCTCAACGACCAGAAAGGTTATTATCTGCTCGGCTACACGCCGGATTCCGAAACTTTCGACGCGCAGAAACGCCGCTTTAATAAACTGACCGTCAAAGTAAAACGTCCAGATTTAAAAGTCCGGTATCGAAGCGGATTTTTTGGTTTGACCGACGACGAAACGAATCGTCCCGCAAATCAAACCCCGCAGCAGCAAATTACAGCCGCTTTGACTTCGCCGTTTTCCGCCAACGGTATTGAATTAAGGCTCAATACGCTGTTCGGAAATGATTTAAAAGGCGGCGAATATATGCGCTCGTTTCTGCACGTCGGCGCGAAAGATTTGAAATTTTCTGACGAAGCGGATGGAACTCACAAAGCGACGTTTGACGTTTTGGCGATAAGTTTTGGTGAAAACGGTTTAGTCGCCGACCAAATCGCCAAAAATTACACGATAACTTTGAAGGAAGATTCTTATCAAAACTTTTTGCGCGACGGATTCGTTTATAATTTCACGTTTCCCGTTAAAAAACCGGGCGCGTATCAAATGCGGATTGCCATTCGTGACAGCGGAAGCGGAAGAATCGGTTCGGCAAATCAGTTTATCGAAGTGCCGGATTTGAAAAAAGGAAAGCTCACGCTGTCGGGAATCGTGCTGGAAAATCAAACTCTGAAAGAATATCAGGATTCCCAGTCGGACGCGGCGGCGAATTCGGCGCAACCGAAAAGTTCTTCGCAATCGGATACTTCGCTGCGGAAATTTAAACGCGGCACGGTTTTGCGCTACGGTTACGAAGTTTATAACGTCAAGCTCGACGGCTCGCAAAAACCGCAGCTTTCCGTGCAGACCAGAGTTTTCCGCGACGGCAAACTTTTATTTGAAGGAAAGCCCGCGCCGATTAATCTCGAAGGGCAAAAAGACTGGCAGAAAATAGCTTCGATGGGCGCGGTAGCTTTGGGAACGGAAATGCAGCCGGGCGATTACGTTTTGCAGATTGTCGTCAGCGACACGGCGAAAAATGATAAAAACAGAACCGCTTCGCAATGGGTGCAGTTTGAAGTTACGGAATAATTTGATGGATTGTTAAAGACTGCCAAAAGCCGCGTTTTATTTAAAGCGGCTGATAATATCATTTCGCCAGATGCAAAAAACAGTATCAGCGACGGATTTCAGGTTTCAGAGGCTCTTTGCGCGGTTTCAGCGACGGATTTCAGCTTTCAGGAGGTCTCTGCGGCGTTTCAGCGACTCATTTCAGCGCGACAGCGACAACTTTTAATGTTTCAGCCACTCATTTCCGCGAAACAACGACAAAAAATAACGTTCAAAAAAAGAGCCGCCTGATTTTTATTCAAGCGGCTCTTTGATTTTATTTATAACGCTTGAGATGACGTGGGGCAAAACCGCCAGCACGCAAGCTAAAGTTTAACAGACAACGCGATAACAAAGTAGCTGTTTCGCCCTCACGTCCAATGACTCCTATGCAAAGTCAAATGTTAAGCTGCGGCATTCAGTTGTCGCAGCTTGCGATTATACAAACGATCTTCCAGATACCAAT
>JBPCRW010000018.1:0-6143 GCA_050996405.1 Pyrinomonadaceae bacterium
CACTTACGTTCTCGAATTGATTCTCGCAATAAAACGGCAAGGTTGGTTATGGACTGAAGAATATATGTGGCACAAACGAAACTCTACGCCGGGCAAATGGTCGAATAGATTTCGTGATTCGTGGGAAAGATGTCTGCAATTTAACAAGCAAAGAAAATTCAAGATGTTTCAGGAATCCGTGATGGTTCCGATGGGGGATTGGGCGAAAACTCGATTAAATAGTTTGGGCGAAAACGATAAAATAAGATTTAATTCACAGGTTGGAAGCGGTTTCGGCAAAAATATTTCTAAATGGGTTGGCAGAGAAAAAGCATATCCGACAAATGTTCTTCATCTCGCCACAGAATGCAGCAACAAAAATCATAGCGCGGCTTTTCCCAAATCCCTGCCGACCTGGTTTATAAAATTATTTTCAGAAGAAAACGATGTCGTGCTTGACCCGTTTGCAGGTTCGGAAACAACTTGCATCGCCGCACACGAACTTAACCGTCGCTTCATAGGTATCGAACTCAAACGTGAATATTTCGAGATAGCAGAAAAGAACATTGCGAACGCGCAAAAGAGTCCGGTTCAGCAAACTCTTTTATGAACAAAAATAAATATCAAGATTATTATGATTATTTGTCTGAACACGTTATCACGCCGAATCGAGCATCGGAAAACGCTTCGATTGCAATTGAAGGTGGAAAAATCGCGCAAATTTCATTTGAAAATAAATCTGTTAAAGCTGACAAAACAATTGATTTAAAATCTTCGAGAGTTTTTGCGGGATTTATAGATATTCACAATCACGGCGCGGCAGGTGTTGATGTCAACACGGCGACGGCGGCGGATTTGCGGAAAGCGTCAAAATTTCTCGCATCAAAAGGCGTGACGGCTTGGCTGCCGACGTTTGTTCCCGATGCTACTGAAAATTATCAAAAGGTGATTGATGCGATTGACGAAGTAATGCAGACGCAGGACAATGAGCGAAGCGAACCTGCCGCCAGGATTTTAGGTGTTCATTACGAAGGCGTTTTTGCCAATGAAAAAATGTGCGGCGCACTTCGCCCCGAATTTTTCAAGACGTTTAAAAACGGCGATGAATTGGTCGAAATGCCGCGACTTAAAACTCCGAACGCGATTCACCTGACGACGCTCGCGCCGGAAATCGAAGGCGGCATCGAGCTTATCAAAGAATTAAAAAAGCAAAATTGGATAATTTCAATCGGTCACACAAACGCGAATACTGCAATTTTAAATCAGGCGTTGGAAGCAGGCGCGACGCACGTCACGCATCTTTTTAACGCGATGACCGGCGTTCATCATCGAGAAATCGGCGTGGCGGGCTGGGCTTTGACCAACGATAAAATATCGTGCGAAATCATCGCCGACGGGATTCACGTTCATCCCGAAATGCTGAAATTCGCTTACAAAAATAAGACCGCCGAAAATCTCGCGCTGGTTTCCGATTCGGTGAAAATGGCTGGCTTGGGCGACGGTGAATACGAACTTTGGAATGAAAAAGTCGCGGTCATCAACGGCAAGACGCAAAATGAACGCGGAAGCATCGCCGGTTCGGTCATCACAATGCTCGACGCTGTAAAAATGATGTTATCTCTGGGAATCAGCGAAGCGGAAGTTTCAAAAATGGCAAGTCTCGCGCCCGCCGAAATTCTCGGAGTCGAAAAAGATTACGGCTCAATCGAAACGGGCAAACGCGCCGATTTGGTCGCGCTCGACGGGCAGGGAAATGTAAAAATGACGATTGTCGGCGGAAAAATTGTTTGATTAAATTTTTGAAATTATCTCGCGTTTTCGTTTTCTCGTCACGAGAAAGACGCCGGTAAAAATCAGCAGAGCCGCGCCGACCAGCCGCTTCGTAAAATTTTCGCCCAGAAAAAACACCGCCAGAATAAAACCGATGAGCGGCTGCAAATATGTATAAACGGCGACTATCGAAGGCGCGACCCGCGCCAACGCCCAGGCGTTCCAGTAATAAGCCAGAATCGTCGGGAAAATCACAACCGCCGCCAAAGCCAGCCAGCTTGCGGAATTCACATTTTTCAATTCAACCGATTGCAGCGAATACAAGCCAACCGGAACGTTCACCACACTTGCCAGCAGGAAAACCCACGCGATTGATTTAAGCGCGCCATAATAACTGACCAGCTTTTTTGAAACGGCAATATACGCGGCGTAAGAAAGACTGTTGAGAATTATCAAAATATTTCCGATAGTCGTATCGGACGTAAAACTCGCTTTTGCCGGATCAATCAAATAAATCACTCCGACGGACGCTAAAACAACACCGAAAATCTTTTTTCGCGTCAGTCTTTCGTGTCCGATGCCCGCGCTGATAACGATTGTAAAAACCGGAATCATCACGGCGAGCAGCGAAGTATTGGCGGCGGTCGTCAGCGATAATCCTTTGAAAAAAAGCAGTTGATTAGCAATCACTCCGAAAAAACTAAACAGCGCGAAATAAAAATAATGAGACTTTCTTTCCAATCGCAAACTGCCGCGAAATCTCTGAAGCGCGTAAAACGCCAACGCCCCGCCGCCGACCCGAAAACCGACAATCGCAAAGGGCGGAAATCCTTGCAAAGCGATTTTGCCAAGCACCGCCGACGCGCCGAAAAATAACTGCACGACAATCAGCGCGGCGTGCGGCGCATAATTTTTTTTGTTTGAACTTAAGATAAAATTTCGCCTCTAAAAAACAAACAGACACGAAAATAAATGTATTCCGTGCCGTTTCGCGTAAATTTCAAAATCAGTTTTTACATTAACATTAAAATCGGATTTTCGAGCATTTGTTTAAACGTCTGCAAAAATTCTGCGTCAATTATACGGATTGAAGTAAGGCTTTTTCTACTTCTTGCGGAAACGGCATAAAGACAAAATTCTTTTTCGGGTAAAGATAATCTTCACCTTCGTCGTCAATTATTCTCACATAATCGGAGCGTTCCGCTTTTTCATCTGTTAGGACTTGATAGATGCGGCGCGGTGTAGTCAGAGAATCTTCGTCGGCGAAAATGCAAATTGCGAATTTTGTAACCGATTTTCCCATACTAATCAAGAAAAGTTTTAATACGCATTAGTCTTTTTCCGATGCTGTGCGCTTCAAACCAATGAACTTCCGCAAATCTGACATCGCCGTCTTCAAGTCTAACATAACTTTTGCCCTTTAATTTACGCCAGCGTCCTCTGCCGAATCTCTTTCGCAAAAAAGGTAAAATGCGAATGCTGTTTCCGGCGGCAATAATTTCAATATCTGAAATTTGACCGACAATTTCAAACTCCATTTACATCAGCATCAAAATCGGATTTTCGAGCATTTGCTTAAACGTCTGCAAAAAACGCGCGCCCGTCGCTCCGTCAATTACGCGGTGGTCACACGACATTGTAACGTTCATCATACTTTTAACAATAATTTCGCCGCCGCGAACTACCGGAGTCGGCGTTGCCGCGCCGACGGCGATGATTGCGGCTTCGGGCGGATTGATGATTGCCGTAAATTCCTTAATGCCGAACATTCCGAGATTTGAAATCGAAAATGTCGCCCCGGTATATTCTTCGGGCTGAAGTTTTTTCTCGCGCGCGCGCGCCGCCATTTCCTTTATCTCGCGGGAAATTTCGGTGATGCCTTTGCGATTCGCGCCGCGCACGACGGGCGTAATTAAACCATCTTCAACCGCCACCGCTACGCCGATGTCCGCGTCTTCGTAAAAGCGGACGGTTTTTTCCCGATACGAAGAATTAACCCAAGCGTGTTTCGTCAAAGCCTGCGCCGCGACTTTGACGATAATATCGTTGACCGAAACTTTTTCTTCTTCGGGAATCGAAGCGTTTATCTGCTTGCGGAATTCGAGCGCGTTGTCCATTTCGATTTCGACGGTCAAGTAAAACGTCGGAATTGGTCCTATAGATTCGGCAAGCCGCTGCGCGATAACCTGCCGCATTTTTGAAGTGTTTTCTTCACGAAAACCTGACGCGCCTTCTAATTGCGGAATGCGGAACGCGGATTGCGGAGATGCTTTGACTTCGGACTCTGGACTCTGGACTCTGGACTCTAACGCGGTTTCGATGTCGCGCTTGATAATTCTGCCGTTTGGACCAGAACCTTTCACCAGTTTTAAATCGACATTATTTTCCGCCGCCATTCGCGCCGCAATCGGCGACACAATCAATCTGCCGTTTTCAGACTTTGGACTTTGGACTCTGAACTCTGGACCTTTTCCCGCCGCGTCTTCTTTTGCGCCCGGACGCTGATAATCGTAGCTTCGTCCTTCATCTTCGGGCGCGGCTCGCAAATTTCGGTTTCCGGCTGTCGAATCGGTTTCGGTTAATTCTTCCTTTAATTCTTCGCCGCCTTCTTTTGCAACTTGATTCGGCTGCTCGCGTTTTGGAACTTCTTCCCGCGCGGCTTCAGATTTTTCCCCGCGCTTTCCCTCTTTTGCCGCCGCGCCGTTTGCCGCCGCTTCGTCTAAAAACGCGGAAAAATCTTCGCCCTTTTTGCCGATGATGCCGATGGTTTGACCGAGTTTGGCATTTTCGCCTCCGGGAACGATAATTTTCAAAAGCGTTCCGGCTTCGAGCGAAGTCATTTCCATCGTCGCCTTGTCGGTGTCAACTTCGGCAATCGTTTCGTTGGCTTCAATCGCGTCGCCTTCTTTTTTGAGCCAACGCGCGATTTGTCCTTCTTCCATCGTCGGAGAAAGTTTCGGCATTAAAATTTTGTTCGCCATAGTATTAAGTCTTTACAAATCTTGTTCCGTTAATTCTGCCAGTTTCAGCAAATGTTTCAACAGACCAGTCTTGATTGATTGATTTTTATGAATTGGAATTGATAACCGAATTTCACTTCCGGTTTTGCCGTAAATATGATGGCTTCCTTGAATACGCAATAAAATCCAGCCGCGCTTTTCGAGAATTTTTGCAAGTCTTTTTCCCGAAGTTGATTTCATACGGCAATTTCCAAAAGTCTATCTGCCGCGCCAATCGGAATGTTTGAAACGTCAACTGACAGACAGCCTTCGACTGCTTCGTAAAGATTCTGCAAAAGTTCCTCAAATGTTTCGCCTTGAGTCGCGCAGCCCGGAATTGCGGGAACTTCCGCCCAGAACCCGCCTTCTTCCGCTTCGTGAACGACAACTTTTAATTTCATAAATAACAAACTTCCTTAACCGCCGCGACGATTTTCGGAACGTCCGGCAGCGCGAGTTCTTCCAGATTTTTCGCATACGGCATCGGAGCTTCGGCGGTTGAAATTCTTTTAATCGGCGCGTCCAGATAATCGAAAGCGTGTTCCATCACTTGATACGAAATCTCCGCGCCGACTGACGCGAAAGCGTGCGATTCTTCCGCGATTACTAAACGATTCGTCTTTTTCACCGAATTGACAATCGTTTCAATATCAAGCGGTTTTATCGTGCGCGGGTCGATGACTTCGACTGAAATATCGAAATCTTTCTGCATCTGTTCGGCGGCTTGTAAGGCAAGCGGAACGGTCATCGAACGCGCGACGATTGTGCAGTCTGCTCCGGTGCGCTTGACATCTGCAACACCGAGAGGAATCAAAAAATCAGGACTTTCGGGAACTTCGCCCTTCAAGCCATACATTCTTTCCTGTTCGAGAAAAACAACCGGATTATCATCGCGGATTGAAGATTTCAAAAGTCCTTTTGCGTCCGCTGCAGTCGAAGGCATCACGACTTTAAGTCCGGGAAAATTTGCGTAAAACGCTTCGAGTGCCTGCGAATGCTGGCTTGAAACTTGATAAGCCGAGCCGTTCGGACCTCTGAATACAATCGGAACTTTAAATTGTCCGCCCGACATATAAAACATTTTCGCCGCGTGATTGATGATTTGGTCTGAGGCGAGAATCGAAAAATTCATCGTCATAAATTCAATCACCGGACGCAAACCAGCCATCGCCGCGCCGACTCCGACGGCGGCAAAACCGAGTTCGGTAATCGGCGTATCCACAACGCGCTTATCGCCAAACTCTTTCCAAAGCCCGCGCGTCACTTTATACGCGCCGTCATATTCGGCGACTTCCTCGCCCATTATAACGACGTTTGCGTCTCTAATAATGTCTCCGCGCAACGCTTGATTGAGCGCGTCGCGGATTGTCAAAATTGCCATAAATTATTTCGTCA
>JBPCRW010000083.1:0-35713 GCA_050996405.1 Pyrinomonadaceae bacterium
ATTTTGTTCGCGCTTCCCGGAGCGAAGCCTTCGTAAAAATTGCTGAAATAAATAAAATTTTGTTTCGCGCCGAGTTTTAAAATTTCTTCTTTCCAGATTTCGAGATTCGCGTCTTGCGGACGAACAATTTTATCGAACGTCGTCAAATCGCGCTCGCCCATAAAACGGATATACGCGAAATCGCTTTTCAATTTTCCCAACGCCGAAAACATCATCTCGCGCGGAATCCAATTTCCTTCCGTTCCGCAGAGCGCGACTTTATTTTTTTCCAGTTCTTCAAACGTCCAATCGACCAGCCATTCCCGATTTCTAAATTCAATCGCAAAACGAATTTCTTTCGACAGGTAAGCTAAAAATTCGCGCAGGGCTTGAGCGTTTTCCTTGCTCGCGTCAAACGTCGGGGCAAGCTGAACGAGAACGACACCGAGTTTTTCTTTGAGCAGCAAAACCCGCTCGCAAAATTCTTCGAGGATAACAAAAGACGGCTCGCGCAAAACGTATTCGTGCGTAATTTCCTGCGGCATTTTTAAGGAAAACATAAACCTCGCGGGAGTTTTCCGATACCAGTTTTCGACGGTCGAAACCGCCGGAATCGCATAAAACGTCGAATCGACCTCAATCGTCTCAAACGCTTTTGAATAGATTTTCAGCATTTCATTCGCCCGCGTTCCGCGCGGATAAAAAATACTTTCGCCGTCGGCTTTCGTCGTCCAATCAGCATAATTCCAGCCTTGACAGCCGACGTATACGCTTCCTGCAACCTTGCGGGTCGCGGATTTTTTTTGATTTACAGCCATCTTTTTAGTTTGATAAATCTCATCTATATTTTTGGATTTTCTGAATTATAAATCCGAAAGTCGTAATCGTAAAATAACGCTTGAAGTTTAATCAAATAGCTAACGCGCTTTATTTCAACAGGTTGCTCATATAAATCTCTTATGGCACATTTGTTGCTAAATTTAGCGCGCTACCCAACTTAACTTAAATAAAAATTGAATCGGCTTCCTTATTATTAAAATCGCCATACTTTGTTAATTATAAAGAAAAGATAGAGAGAGGATAATTTAAACATGCAAAAAATTTCATTGATGATTTTGACGTTCTTTCTGTCGGCAACGGTTGTCTTTGCACAATCAACAACCGGCAAAATCGTCGGCACGGTTTCCGCCGCTGACGGCGCGGTTCCCGGAGCGGCGATTGTGGGAACTGATAATCAAACCGGCAAAGAAAGAACCGCGACCGCGACCGACGACGGAACATTTGAAGTTCCGCAACTGGAATTTGGAACTTACACCGTGAAAGTCACTGCTACCGGCTTTAAGAGCTTTACGGCAACCAATGTAAAAATTGACGCGGGGCGTGAGTATCCGCTGAAAGTATTGCTTGAAGTCGGACAAGTTTCCGAAACGGTAACTGTAACGGCGGGAGCCGAGCAAATCAATTCGTCAAACGGGGAATTGAGTTCAACGGTCAGTCGTGAGCAAATTCGGGAACTCCCCTTAAACGGGCGCAATCCGTTGGCACTGCTTAATCTAACTGCCGGTGCCGGTCCCACGACCGATTCAATAAATGGGCAGCGTTCGTCATCAACCACAATTACCCGCGACGGGCTTAACGTTCAGGATAATTTTATTCGCAGCGGCACGTTTGTTTCTGACCGTCCGACGGTAGATGATACGGGCGAATTTACCGTCACAACGCAAAATGCCGGTGCTGAACAGGGCGGCGGCTCATCGCTTGTCCAACTGGTTACACCGCGCGGCGGTTCAAAGTTTCACGGTAATTTGTTTGAATTCAACCGTAATTCAGAATTTACCGCTAATTCGTTTTTCAATAATGCCAACAATGTTCCGAAAGGGTTTCTAAACCGCAATCAATTCGGCGGCACCATCAGCGGTCCGGCGCCAATTTTCAATTTCGGTGAAGGCGGACCGTCATTTTTGAAAAACAAAGCATTTTTCTTTTTTAACTATGAAGGTTTCCGTCTTGCTCAAGATGTAGCCGCTACCGGAACAACTTTACTTCCGCAATCGAGAAACGGTGACTTTACATACGTTAACAATGCAGGGCAAACGGTTACGGCTAATGTCTTAACGGGTGCTGGTTTTGTCAGTCCGATTACGGCGGCGCAAGGCGGACAGCTTACCGTTGACCCGATTATTCAAGCACGTATTTTGAATAATCTGCCGACCAGCGCGAATGGTATAACGACGGGAACTAATTTTCTTCAGGTTCTTAACTTTAATCGTAAATCACCTGTCACAAGAAATTCTTTTATCGGTCGGTTTGACGTAGATGTTAACGATAGAAATTCTTTGAATTTTGTCTATAAATATAATACTGAAACCAATGCGAGGTCGGACATTGCCAGCGGATTTGCGACAGTTCCTTTTGTTAATCAGGGCGGTCCGACAAATTTCTTTGTCGGTGCTTATCGATTGACTTTGTCAAATAATTTTTCTAACGAAGTTCGTGCCGGTTTTCAAACCAGCAAGCCTTTCTTTAATGAGAGTAATGTTCCGACGGACTACTTGATTTCAATTCCTTTAGTTACCAATCCCGAAGGCTCTTTCCGCGACCAGGGACGAAATACGGATTACAGAAATGTTCAGGATAACGCTGTCTACACCATCGGCAATCATTCATTGCGGTTCGGCGGGCAAATAGAATTCTTTAACTTTAAATCACTTAATGCCGTAGGAACGACCGCGACTTATTTTATCTCTGGGACTGGAAATACCAACACGCCCGGACTTATCGCCAATCAATTTCCGGGAGGTATTAACACTACTGACTTGGCACGCGCCAACAGTTTGCGGTATTTACTTGGCGGTATTGTCGGCTCTGCTTCGCGGACGGCGAATTTGATTGATCCGTCCACCGGATTCGGCTTTAACCCGAACACGCAGCTTTTGGACTTCAAGATTTATTCAACCTATTTCTCGGACCAGTGGCGTATCCGACCGAGTTTTACAGTCAATCTCGGTCTGCGATATGAATACTACACGCCGCTGCACAGTTCGCAGCCCAATTATTTAGAGCCGGTTATCAAGAATAATGATTTAGTCGCCAGTATTCTTGACCCGAACGGGACTCTTAATCTTATTGGCGGAAATTCGGGCAGAGCGGGAACTTTTACTAAGCCCGACAGAAATAACTTTGGTCCGAACGTGAGTTTTGCTTATTCACCAAGATTTGAAAAAGGACTCTTTTCAAAATTAGTGAGCGGCGGAACTGTCATTAGAGGCGGCTTTCGGGTTAATTACGTTAATGACGAATATGTAAAATCAACCAGCACATTGCTGGCAGGCAATCCCGGTGTCGGCTCTTTTACGACTAACGCCTTTCTCGGCAGCTCGCTGAATTTAGCGTCGGCATTAACCCCGCGCAATGGATTTACTGCTGTTCCGGGTTTGGCAACGCCTCCAACCTTTACTGCGCCGCCAATTACTTTTGCTCAAAACAATGCTAATTTAGGCTTCGGAAGTCAGGTGTTTGGTGTTGATCCAAATCTGCAAGTCCAGAGAGTTCTTGAGTATAATGTTGGTATTCAACGTAGTATTGGGTTCAAGACCGTTCTCGAAATCAGATATGTCGGCGGAAGAAGCAATGATTTGATTCGCACGACGACCTTTAATCAGGTTGATTTGCGTTCCAACGGCTTCTTGTCCGATTTCCAAAAAGCACAGCAAAACTGTCGGTTGCAGGGAGCAACACTTGCCGCCGCCGCGACAGCGTTTGACCCGCTGTTTGTCTGCACCGATGCCAGATATAATCCGGCAATTGCAGGCAGCCAGCCGCTTACCGTATTTAACAATTTGGCGGGCGGCGGACTGTTGAATAATACCGGAACAATTATTCCGCTTATTCAAGCCGGACGAGCTGGTTCTTTAGCACAGACCTATATAACAAATCGTTTGACTGGGACTGTGCCGCTCGTGAAGAATCCGAATATATTCATTGATGAAATTCTACAGAATGCCGGAACGTTTCGCTACAACGCGCTGCAAGCCGAAGTTCGCCGTCGTTTCACTAATGGATTTTCACTTCAAGCTAATTACACTTTCCAGAAAACTCTTACTAACGTTCCCGACGAAGGTCAGAATCGTCAAGGTGAATTGCAGGATAATGGTAATCCGGGGCTTAATATCGGTCGCCCCGATTACGACAGAACGCACACCTTTAATTTTAACGCGATTTATGAATTGCCGTTTGGAAAAGGAAAGCGTTATTTTACCGGCGGCGGTTTGAGTGATAAAATTTTCGGCGGATTTCAAATCCAGACGATTGTTAATTTAGTTTCTGGTCCGCCCCTTGGGATAGTTGACCCGCGTTCAACCTCGACTATTACTTTTACGTCGGGAAGACAGTCAGCGACTTCGAGCCTAACTACAAAACAAATTAAGGCTTTAACCGGAACATTTAGAACTCCAAACGGGATTTATTTTATTGATCCGAAAGTCTTGTTTGCAACGGCGACAGCACCCGGACAGCCGACACTTACCGGAATTGATTTAAATAAACCGCTTCCGGCTGGATATACTTTGTCAAGCGTTCGCGGGGCAAGTCCTCTGGGAACTGCTCCTTTTCCCGGTCAAGTGTTCTTTTTTGACCAAGCCGGTTCGACCGGAAATCTGCCGAGAAACTTTATCAACGGCTTACCATACTATAACTGGGATTTAGGTTTGAGCAAAAACTTTCATCTTACGGACACAACTCGATTGCAGCTTCGTGTCGAAGCGTTTAATGTATTGAACAAACAAGTTCCAGCTTATTCAGCCGACCTTGATGTTAGCAGCAGCAGTTTTGGGCGTGTGACGGCGACTAATACTTCTACCAATCCTTCGTCACCGCGTATTATTCAATTTGCTGCGCGTTTCGATTTCTAAAAGTTATAGACTTTTTAGTAAATTCTTAAAAACTCAAAAGATGTCTTCCTTAGTGAAGACATCTTTTTTATTTGAGTTAAATAGTTATAAAAAGATTTGTTATAATCAGACAAATATGGCGAAAAAAGGTTCGGTTTTAATTGTTGACGACGAGGAAATAATGCGCGATGTGCTGGAGACGATTTTGTCCGGCGCAGGTTATAAAACGGATTTGGCGAAAACTGGCGAGGAGGCTTTGGAAGCCTACGGGCGCAAATCTTATGACGTGGTTTTAATGGATGTTTCGATGCCGGGAATGGGCGGGCTGATGACGCTCGAAGAACTCGTTAGGATTGACCCGGAAGCCGTGGTTTTGATGATTACGGCTTACGCGACGTTTGATACGGCGATTTCGGCGTGGGAAAAAGGCGCGACGGGAATTATTCGCAAACCTTTTCAGAACGAGCAGATTTTGATGCTGGTCGCAAACGGCGTGAAAAAACGTCGGCACGAAGAAGAACGCCAGACATTGCGGCAGGCGATGACGCGCTCGGTCAAACGCGAAGGTTTTATCGGTCGCTCGGATGTCATGGAAAACGTCTTTAAGATGGTTGACCGCGTTGCGCCCGCTCGTTCGACGGTTTTGGTGACGGGCGAATCGGGAACGGGAAAGGAACTCGTCGCCAAAGCGATTCACGAATCTTCACCGCGCGCGGAAAAGCCTTTTGTCGCCGTCAACTGCTCAAACATTCCGTCGGAACTTCTGGAATCAGAACTTTTCGGTCACACGAAAGGCGCGTTCACGGGCGCGGTTGCCGCCAAAAAAGGTTTGTTTGAAGTTGCCGAAAGCGGCTCGATATTTTTGGACGAAATCGGCGACCTTCGCCCCGAAACGCAAGTTCGGCTGTTGCGCGTTTTGCAGGAACGCGAATTAACGCCGCTTGGCGACACAACGCCGCGCAAAATTGACGTGCGGATTATCGCCGCGACCAATATCGATTTAAAGGAAGCCGTCAAAAACGGAACTTTCCGCGAAGATTTGTATTACCGCCTGTCGGTTGTGCCGATTGAACTGCCGCCTTTGCGCGACCGCCGCGAAGATATTCTGCCGCTCGTCCAGTATTTTATACGCAAATATAACGAGGAAAACGTCCGCACGGTTTCCGAAAATATCTCGCCGGAAGTTTTGTCTCTTTTGGAAAATTATAATTATCCGGGAAACGTGCGCGAATTGGAAAATATCATCGAACGCGCCGTCGTCATCGCGCCGACCGACGAAATCACAGTCGAATGTCTGCGCCCCGAAGTCCGCAATCCAGAACTCGCCGACGAAATGATGCGCGAAAGCGAAGGAACTTCCGCCGACATAGACATCACGCGCGGCGTAAATTTTTACGACGAAGTGCGGAAATTCGAGACGGATTTAATCCGCCGCGCTCTCGACCAAACCGGCGGGCATCAATCGAGAGCCGCGCGTCTGTTGGGGTTAAACGCGACGACGCTGAACTCAAAAATTAAAACTTACAATATCGCTCTGCGATTTTAACGAATACAATTTTTACCGAAATCTTTTCGTGATATATCGATTCGGTTGAAAAACTATTCACTACATTTAACTCCGCTCGACGCGGGCGATTCGATTACCCGCGCGATTCGTTTTTATCTCGGCAATTTCTGGATATTTGTCCCGATTGCCCGCCGATTTGTTATAATGTTCCTGTTATGAAAATCGCGGTAGCAATGAGCGGCGGTGTTGATTCTTCGAGCGCGGCTGCGCTCTTAAAAGAACAGGGACACGAACTCATCGGTTTTACGATGCAGTTGTGGAATCAGCGGCGCGGAATTTCGGTAGACGAAAACGGCGACCCGCTTCCCAGCCGCTGCTGCTCGCTCGACGACGTTTATGACGCGCGGCGCGTGGCGGAAAGTTTGGGAATTCCGTTTTCTGTTTTGAATCTCGAACAGGAGTTTGAAAAATCGGTCGTCGAACCGTTTGTTCAAAGCTATCTTTCGGGCGAAACGCCGATTCCGTGCGTTGCGTGCAACTCGCGTTTGAAGTTTGCCGCGCTTGATAAACTCGCCCTCAGTCTGGGCTGCGACAAAGTTGCGACCGGACACTACGCGCGGGTCGAATACGACGAATCAGCAAATCGCTTTCGTCTGTTTCGCGGGAAAAATCATTGGAAAGACCAGAGTTATTTTCTTTGGGAATTAACGCAGGACCAGCTTTCGCGCGCATATTTTCCTTTGGGCGAAATGTTGAAATCCGAAGTGCGCGACATCGCTCGTGAAGCGAATTTATATGTTGCCGAAAAACAGGAATCACAGGAAATCTGCTTCGTGCCGGACGGCAATTATTCCGCGTTCATCGACAGATTTTTGGAACACGAAAACCGCACCGACGAATTGCCGAAGGCGGGCGAAATTGTCAATACAAAGGGCGAAAAAATTGGCACTCATTCCGGCATTCATCGCTACACGATCGGACAAAGAAAGGGTTTGGGAATCGCGCACGAAAAACCGCTTTACGTCGTGCAAATCGAACGCGCCAAAAATCAAATTATCGCGGGCGAAGTTTTAGAACTGGATTGTCTGGAATTTATTGCCAGAGGCGTGAATTGGGTGGCGTTTGACGCGCCCGAAAAACCTGTCCGCGCCTTTGTTAAAGCGCGTTACCGACACGAACCGGCGGCGGCGACAATTTACGCTCTGCCCGAAAGTCGCGCGCGCATCGTTTTCGACGAACCGCAGCGCGCCATTACACCCGGACAGGCGACGGTTTTCTATCAAGGTGAAGAAACGGTCGGCGGCGGCTGGATTGTGAAAATCTGATTGTAATTCACATTCTCAAAAGAGCGAAAAAGGAGTAAAAACAATGGCGAAAGAGAAAAAGAAATTGAGCAAGAACGCAAAGGCGGCGTTGAAAATATTGAATGAATCCAAACTGTTGGAAAACGCGAAAGCGGCAAATGATTTAAAAACATCGCAAAATTTTAAGCCGACGGATATTTCCGCCAAAACGAGCGCGGCAAATAAAATGCGACCGGAAAAGAAACGCGGATGACGATTAAATCCGAGCTTCGCAGAGATTTTCTAGGCAGACAAAAATCGCTCTCGCAATTTGAGCGAAGACAAAAGAGCGAGTCAATCGCCGGAAATTTTTTCCGAAGTTTCGACTTAAATCGAATCAAATTTCTGCATTGTTTTCTGCCGATTGAAAAATTTAACGAGATTGATACAAAGCCGATTTTTCAAAGGGTTTGGCGCGAATTTCCGCGAATCATAACGATTGTTCCGCGTGTTAATTTTCAGAAAAACGAAATCGAAAATGTCAGATTTTCGGAAGTGACGAAACTTGTTCAAAATATCTGGCAAATCGACGAACCTTCGCATAATGAATTGATTGAAACAAAAAATATCGATGCCGTTTTAGTTCCGCTTCTGGCGTTTGATAAAGACGGTTTTCGCGCCGGTTACGGCAAAGGTTTTTACGACAAATTTTTAAGCGAATGCCGAAAAGATTGTTTGAAAATCGGTTTGAGTTATTTCGCGCCCGTCAACGAAATTTCCGACGCGCAAAGTTTTGACGCGCCGCTTGATTTCTGCGTCACGCCGGAAGAAATTTTCACCGCGAAAGCGCGAAAAAGAACACAAAGGTTTTCTCAAACACGCACGAAGTAAGTGTGTTTTGCTGTTTTTTTCTCAAAATGCGGAAACACGCTGCGCCCGTAAGTGTGTTTTTATTTGCTGTTGCGCTCTCACTCCGTGCGGGCGCAACAGCAAAAATGAGAAAGTCCCAGATTTATTTTTTGTGTTCCTTGCGCCTTTGTGGTTAATTCTTATTTCGTCAGCAGAATATCACGGATTTCCGCCAGCAAAATTTCCTGTCCGGTCGGCGGAGTCGGCGCGGCTGCCATTCGATTAAACAACTTTACCGCGTAACGCGCCAAAAAAAACATGACGATGGCGACAATCAGAAAATTGATGATGTCATTGATAAATTGTCCATACATAATCAGCGGCTGTTTTGCCGCCACTGCCGCCGCGATTTCCGTCGGAGTCGAAACCGGCATATTTCCGAGATTCCAGACTTTATCTTTGAAATCAATGCCGCCGGTTAGCAGACCGACAATCGGCATCACAATTCCGTCGGTGAATGTCTTAACTACCGCGCTGAATGCCACGCCCATAATAAACGCAATCGCCAAATCCAAAATGTTTCCGCGCGCGATAAACGCCTTGAAATCGTTCCACATAGTTTTTTTACTCTCCTTAAATTTGTGTAAAACTAAAGAAGCTACAATAGTAATTACATCAGCCGGACGGGTCAAGATTTTTTTATGAAAACAAGCCGTTCAAAAAAATCTTGCTTTTTAACCGGAAATGGCGTTACCATTATCTGCATTCCAATTAAGCAGTTTGAAATTCGGTAATAATCGTTCAAGGCTCAGTTTTCCGAAAACCGGAGTCAGATGAAATTGTCCGGCACTGGTTTCGGAAGATTTGACCTTCATTTTAAGAGAAAAGCGGAGGTGATTGATTGTGAAGGATTTACTGTATGCAGTTGTCGGTTTGATTGCCGCAGGCGTTGCCGTCTGGCAGATTTGGATTTTTCTTAATCCAGTCGTGAGAAACGCGGACGTTAATTATACACCTTTAATAATCGGTGTTATTTGCGCGGTCATCGCGCTGATTTGCGGCGGGCTTTTCTTGTCCAACAGAGTGAACAGGCAAGAGGAAATTCATATTACCGAATAAGTTCGGTGATTTTTCCAGAAGCGGTCAAGTCGAATTATAATTTAATCCGGCTGACCGCTCATTGTGTCTCCACGAACCAATTTTTACTTAAATCGAAAATTACGTCAAACGGGAAAACATTGCGGCTAATTCCCGCGCCTCCTGTTCTTTGCCGGGCGGCACAGGAAGGCGCACCGTTTGCGCCGCCAGATTAGTGACGTGACCGACTTCGCCTCCGGTCGAGTAATCGGCAATCAAAGTCGCCGTGCTGATTGAACTTAAAATCGGCGAAGTTCCGATAAAATAGTTAAATTGCAGAACCGTCGGATTGCCCGCTTCGTAGGAAACACTGCTCAAACGCTGGTTCGAGCCGTTCCAGTGGTGATAAACGTCGCCTTTCAAAACGCCTTGTTTGGCGATATAAACATCGCCTAAATTTTGCTTGTGAACTTGCGACGCTTGAACGTAACCAATCAGCCACGACACCAATCCGAGAACTAATCCGAAGCCGACACCGGCGGCAACCGTCACGACAAAATTTTGAGTCGTATGCGGTTTGACTCCCGTCAGCCAGCCGAAAAAAGCGAGACCCGTCAAACCAGCGGAATTTTTATTAAATAAAGCTGCCATTTAACACGCGCCATCTCATTCGCGCCGAATTGTTCGGACATCTCCGGCGCGTAACTCCAGTGCGCTAAAATATCTTTTTCCGCCAGCATCGCCGCGACCGCTTGATTTTCCTGTTTCCACAAATAGCCGAGCAATCCGCCGAGAAAAAGTAGAACGATGCCGAAAATAACGAGCGAAACGAAAACGAGCGTTAAACTGCTGCCCGCGCCCGCCCAACTGCCGGTTTGCCTGTGATTTAAAAAGCCGACGAGCGCACCGCTCAAAATTAAAATCGCGCCGACGGCGATAATTATTTTGGGAATCAAAGCCAGCCCGCTTCTTTTATTGATTACCGTTTGCGCGGTCTGTGTTAATGACGTTTCCATAATTTTTTATTCCTTTTGCGGTTAATTAAAAAGCTGAAATAGAGTCAATCTGGCTGCCGCGCGTCGAGCGAAAACGCTTGGCGCGACAGCCAAATTGACTTCGGTTGCTGTTCGATAACCCGCAGCTTTGGCGAGCGGAAAGGCAATTTCCAAAAGCTGTTTCTCAATACACTCTTTTGGTGATGACAACCTTGCTGATTCGTTTCCGCAGAGATTGGGGCGGAAGGTAGAAATAATACTTTGCAGTATCTCCGACTTGGTAGTAATCGCCGTTTACTACGGTAATGCCGTTGGTGTCAATCAGCTTAATTCCGTCCGCATCGTAAAAGTTAATTACCCAGTCAACAGCGTTGTTTTTCTTCGTCATTTTGCCGATGAAATACAATTTGCCGTCGGTAGGATCGTATTCGGATTTGCTGATGTCAAAGTATTTTTCCATCTCCGAAAAGTCAGGTTTCGGAAAACCGTTTTCGTCTTTGTCGTCGTTCGCATCGGCTTTCGTTTCGGCAGTCTGATTGTCGTTTTTAGCGGCGGGTTTATCTTCATCAGGAACAGCCGCGCCGCCGCCGGGAGGTTTCATATTATATTCAATGTTGCTTTGATTATTACTTAAATCATGCATACTGCAATACCAATCGCCGAACGTCGTTTTGTAGCATTTTCCTTCCGCTTTCGGCTCGTGATAAAGCGTGCAGTTGCGCTTGGCGTTATCCATATATGCGGAAACTTTGTCGCATTGATATTTGTCCAAACTGCCGCGAATCGGATAGACGGGAGCGGTCGTGTCAATGCTCGTCGCGTAAGAATCGCTGAATGAATTGTATGGACGACCGCCGCCGACCGTGACTTTGACATTCTCGACCAGATAAAGCTGACTGCTCTGCTCGCCGTCTTGAGCGCAGATCACATATTTTGTCGCCAACGCCGCCGAAATCGCGCCTCTCGCCGGAGTTTTCGTGTCGGCACACGTTTGCGGATCACGCGAACCATATTTCGCGCCGATGCCTTGCGCGAAAGCCGAAGCGGACGCGCCGAGCATAATAATTGTTGCGATTGCTGCCAACAGAAAATGCTGTCGGCGTTGATTGTTTTGTTTTTTCATTTTTGTTTCTCCTTTTGTCAGTATTATTTCGCGTATGTCGAATTAGTTTTGTCCGCAACTTCTCTAGTAAGCGGTAAAGAAACTATCAACGTCTTTTTTCTCGCCGAGCGCGCGGACTAAAAATTCATTTTTTGTCCAACATCTCGCCAGCAAGCCGTTTTTAGCAATTAAATCCGCGTGGATGCCGTCTATCGTTCCGTCATTTTCCGCAACCGGCACGATTTCGGTAGTTTTTAAACCTTTGCTTTTGAATTCGTCCATCGAATTTCGCAAAGCCTGCTGCGCCTGCGCCGCCGAAGCGTAACGCGCGGCGGTGAAATGAATCGCAAACGTTCCGCCGCCGTTGGCGTATTTATATTGTTTTTCCTCGATTGCGCCGGAAAAACCGTCGCTCGCCGGATTGCCCATCGTCGTGCTGGTCAGGCTGTAACCGCCAATTTTGGAACGCTCGAAATCATCCAGCGTTTGCGCGCTGCCGGAAGTGCTTTTGCTTGTATTATTCGTCGAAACATTTGCCGAATTAGTGCCGGAAACCAGCGTTCGGCGGTTGGCGGCGTTGGAATTTTCCTGATTGACGGCAGTATTGACGGCGGATTTATCCGTTTCGCCCTTAGAATAATTGAGATAAATCATCACACCGGCGATGCCCGCTGCCAGAACAAGCAAAACTCCGCCGCCCGCCGCCAGCAATAAAATTTTAAAAGCGTTTGAATTCTTCTGCGGCGACATCTGCGGAGGAACGGAAAAAACCGGCTCGAACTTCGGCGGCGCGTTCGACGCAGATGCGCCGCTAAAAACGGTCGGCGCGGATTCGCCCGAAAAATTCGTCGGGCTGCCGATGCCCGACACAAATAAATTTTCGCCGCATTCGGCGCAAAAGCTCATCCCGGGCGCGTTTTGATAACGGCAATTCGGACATTGTTGATTGTTCATAAACTTTCTACTCCTTTATTTTAGGACTTTCTCAAAAATGCAGAAACACGCTACGCTCGTAAGTGTGTTTTGCGTTATTGCGCCCGAACTAAAGCGCGGGCTTCCGCAAAAAGTGAGAAAGTCCTATATTTATTATTTAATTTGCTTGACTTCCTAAAACTTGAATTTTTCAATGTCTTATTGTCTGGTAAATGACCATGAATAAGAGTTAGGCTCGCCCGTCCCGCTCATTGTTTTGCCGTTTTCCGTGATAGTGCCGGTATTGTTGCCTAAAAGCCAATTTCCGTCTTTTCCCTGTTTAATTACTTTGGTTTCCTTTATTGCAACGCTGCGATTTTCATGATTTACCTGACCATTGAATTCGACGATGTAATCTTTTTCTTTCAGCGTTCCGGTAAAAGAATCGCCGTCCTGACTCGTTATATTCAGAGTTGTCGGGCTGGAATCCGTATCATAAATTCCTTTCCAAATCCCGACCATATTAAAATTTCCGGTCGGCGACTGGCTGGCGACGGGTGAAGAAGAATCGGATGCGTTATCGAAGCTGTTGAGAAAATCGGTGACTGTTTTTAGCTCGCTCGCATTTGTGCGTATGCAGGTATTTCCGCCGCAAGCCTCTGTAAAATATACATCTTTATATTTATAAACGGCAGATTCGAGGTTGTCTTTCGCTTCGTTGCTGTAAATCGTTCCGCCGAGATTTTTGATGTTGCTGATGTGATTGTCAAAATTATTTTTGGCAATTTCATTCGACGGAAATTTACCGCTCGTGTAGGCGACGTAACGAGTGCCGTCGGTGTAAAGTGCTTGCGCGGCTTCGGTCGCCAGCGGAAAGAAGTCTTTTGCGACGACAGTTTTCGCGCTGGTTTGCTTAAACGAGCCGACCTGTTTTTTGGCTTGCAAATCGCTTAACAATTCCGAATCTGAACTGCCGCTGTTCGACACGGCGTTGGAATTATTTTCCGCCTGCTTTGAATTATATTTATTTGAATTTAAATTATAGTTCGTTAAATTTGAATTCTCCGGCGAGGCGGAAGGCGAGCCGCCGAAAATTCCCGCCCGTTTTAATAAAGGGATTCCGACAACCAGAGCAATCACGGAAATAACCAGCAGAGTGCCGCAGCCGAGTAATCCGAATAACAATCCTTTGCCGCTTTTCTTAATCGCGGGCGTTGGAGTATTAAAAGTTTGAGTCGCAAAATTCGGCTGATTGAATTTCGGTTGACTGAATATCGTTTCTTGAGAAGGCTGAACCGGATTAAAATCAGGCGCGTTTCCTCCGCTTTGCTGAATTACTGCTGCCAGCGATTGACCGCAATTCGAGCAAAAAGCCATATCGGGCGGATTTTCCACTCCGCATTTCGGACAAATTAACGATTCCATTTTGTTTCTCCTTATTGATTTTTAGCTGTAATTTACGTCACTTCGTCAATCGTTCCCATCGGCACGTCGTCCGTGCAGGAAGCGATTCGTGTAATGGTTAAAATAAAGCCGTGCCAGAAGCCGTATTTTTCCACCGCCCGAATTGAATAAACCGAACAGGTCGGACGAAAACGGCAGGCGACTTTGCCTTCGAGCAAAGGTCTGCCGTAAGTTTGATAACCGTGAACCATTCCGATATAGGCGCGCGCGCAAAGCTGATTCTCCGGCGCGCGCATCGCATCCAGCGCGAAAAACGCGCCGATGATTAAGATTGAAATTAAAACGATTCTTTTCATTTCGTCTCACGGCTGACCGCAATGCGGGCATCTGGGCGTTCCCTGCATTCTCGGTTTGCCGCAATGCGGACACGGCATCACATTGCCCTGCGGTCTTTGCAAGACGTAAATCAGCAAGCCGAGCAAGCCGAGCAGTCCGAGCCATTTGATTGAATTCGCGTTCGCCATTCCGCGAGCCGTCGCATCGCGTCCGATCCAGCGAATAATAAAGACGGTAACGGCGATTCCCGCCGCTACAATTCCAAGCATCACCAGTAAATAAATCACCACGCCGCAGCCCATCATTCCGCAAGCCGCAGTCGGGTCTCCACCATTTTGCATAATTTTAATCTCCTTTATTTGTTTTATTTCCTTTCGGAATCCTAAGCTGAAAATGAAATTTATCGCGGCAACAGCAGCGATTGTTTAAACTCCTGCAAGCCTTTGTCTATAAACGCCCGCAGTTTTTCCGGCTCGACGTAATCGAGTGCCGTCTGCGAAAAAACGACGGGCGTATCCGACGCGCTTTTTCGCAGTGCGATAACCGTTACGTGCCAGAAAGTTGAACTTGTCGATGTCAGTGGTCCGTAGTATTTGAAATAAAATACCGTCATTTCAACGCCGTCCGCGAAACCGTGCAAAAGATGAAAAACCGTTTTCGGTCTCTTTTGCGCCAGAATCGAAAAATCGAGATTGGACAGATAATCCGGCAGAGCCGCTTGTCGCTCGTGCGTCAAGCCTCTTTCTTTGGCAATCGTTTCGATTTCCCGATTCCAGCGCGGTTCGCGCATAAATGGCAGCAAAATGAAATATGCCGGAATCAAAAAAATCAGGAACATTAAAAATCCGAATAGGATGAAAATTTGTGTAATCGTCATAACAATCCTCAAAATAAATCGTCGCTCGATTCGGTGTCCGGCAGCCGCCTGCAAATAACTTTTGCGTTTATTTGAGAAAATTCAGCAAATCTTCCATAGTCCAAGCACTATAATCAACGACCGAGATACCGGCTACCACGCAAAATCCGTAAGCATGATTTATGTGGTAATAGGCGTAAGTGCTGTTCTTGACCGTGTCTGTTTCCGTAATCGTCGCGCCTTCGCCGGTCAGCTTTTTAAGGTGATTCTTAAACCCGTCGCTTGCGTCTTCACTCGAAGCATAAGTCGCTGCCTCGCCGTGAATTACTTTTACCGCATCGCCGAAACCTTTGGAATAAATCGCCGCTTTTGTTTTGGCTGCGCCGGGATAATAGTCGAATGTTTTGTTATACGCTCCGTCGGTGGTAAATCCGTTGCGGCTGCCGAACAAAACCGGTTCGGGAACGCTGCTCGACGAACTGCCGTTTGACGAATTGTTGTTTGAATAACTGCCGGAACTACCGGAATTGTAGGTTGAGGAATTGCCGCCGCGCGTATTGGAATTGTAGGTCGAGCTTCCGCTGTTGTAATTGCTCGCGCTGGCGTAATTCGACGAGTTTGATTTATAAACGGTCAATAATACTGCTCCCGCTATGACACCGATTACGCCGAGCAGCGCGACGACAATTAACGACCCGAAAATAATAATCCGTCCGGTTGATTTCGGACGCGTGGAATTTGTGTTCGGCGAAAACGGCGGCGTTTGCCCGAACTGAGGCTGATTAAACGGCGGCGTTTGCGATTGATAATTCTGCTGCAAAGCTGGCGAACCGCTCCACATCGTCGGCGGCGGTTCTGACGCTGACGGCGGCGATTGATGATTAGCAACGTTGGAAACAAAAACGAGCGGCGTTCCGTCTTCCAGACAAAACATCTTTTCGTCATTGTAGCTTGTAGAGCATTTTGGACAAGTTTTCATATTTCTCCTTTCACATTTTTATTTCTCATTTTTGCAGAAGCCCGCACGGTAGTTCGGGCGCAATAGCAAATAAAAATACACTTACGGGCGTAGCGTGTTTCCGCATTTTGAGAAAGTCCCATTATGGTAATTTCAGCTTCTGCCTCGTCTGGCAAAATTGAAGATGGCAATGACGACGATGACGACGAAAACTATTCCGACCAGCCAGATGCCGCCAAAACTGCCAGCCCTGAAAAGAATGAAGCCGAATTTTATGAACAAAATAAATCCGACTATCAACATTCCCAACGCGCTGGCTATTTTCGAGCCGATGCCGGTTTTTTGGCTGGCAACGGTTGACGCTAAAGGCGATTGCTGAAACTGCGGCGATTGCTGAAAAGGCGGCGGCTGGAAACCGACGTTCGGCGGCGCGAAATTATCCGGCGCGACGAAACTCGGCGGCGACTGCGAAAAGCCGCTCTGCGCCGTCGAGAAATTATTCGCGGACGGCGCGAAACTCGGCGGCGGCTGAAATTGATTCGGCGAAAATGCCGGTGGCTGCGCGTAATTACTGGCTGGCGGCGCGGCGATTTCTAAATTCTCGCCGCACTGCGAGCAAAATTTTGTTTGGTCGGCGTTGGTCGCGCCGCATCTTCCGCAAAATTTACTGTTCATTTTAGTTTGCTCCTCGATAAATTTTTAGTTCTCTTTTATTGTTGTAAAACCGCGCATTTCTAAAAAGGCGCGGCATCCTCGAAATTAGTCGCGGCTTTGGCAACACCCGCTTTGACGATGCAGAGCAGCGAGCCGTTCGTCCAGGCGAGAGTTCCGTCAGTTCCCAAGAATCGCTGCCCGTCACCTTTTGTCGTCAGCGTTCCCTGAAATTTTTTGGCGATGTCTGTAATCTCCGCGTTCGCCGCCGATGCCGTTGGATAATTCGCCAGCGCGCCGTCAACTTTGATTTCGACACCGGCGGCATCCTGCATATAGGTAAAGCCTTTGGCTTCGGTCGAACCTGTAAATGTGCTGTTATCAACCACGCCGACGAGTTTGAATTTAATCAAACCCGACGATAATTCTTCGGGTAAAAGTTCCGACAGTTTTCCCTGATACGGATTGAAATTCGTCGAACTTTTTTTAGCGATATTGCTCATCTGTCCGCAGCCCAAAACGAGCAGCAAAAATATGAACGCGACTGGAATTATAGATTTCATTTTCTTTCTCCTTTCAAGTTTTGTTTTTATTCTGAAAATCGGCTGCCGCGTTTGGCGAAAACGCTTTGACGCGGCAGCCGATTTTCAGAAGGTTGTTTCTCAATAAATTTTTCTGGTGATAACGACCTTTTTGACGAATTTCCACTTCGATTCGGGCGGCAGATAGCCGTAATACTTTGCAATATCTCCGACTTCGTAATAATCGCCGCTTTTCGGGTTAATGCCGTTTGTCGGAATCACCTTAATGCCGTCCGCATCGTAGAAATCAATTTGCCAGTCAACGGCGTTGTTTTTCTTCGTCATCTTGCCGTTGAAATACAAATAACCGTCGGCGTATTCGGCTTTGCTGATGTCGAAGTATTTTTCCATTTCGGAAAAATCCGGTTTCGGCAAACCGCCTTCGTCTTTGTTGTCGTCCGCTCCGGCTCTGTTGTCGGCAGTTTGATTACCGTTTTTTGCGGCTGCTGGTTTGTCTTTGGCAGGTGCGACAGCCTTCGCGCCGCCCGGCGGCGGCATATCAAGTTCTCTGTCGCTGTCGTTGTTGCTTGTGTCCTGCATATTGCAATACCAATCGCCGAACGTGGTTTTGAAGCATTTGCCTTCGGCTTTTCGCTCGTGATAGATGTTGCAATTGTATCCCTTGTTTTCCGAAGTGTCGGTGACTTTGGAACACTGGTATTTGTCGAAGCTGCCGCGAATCGGATAGACGGGAGCGGTCGTGTCAATACTCGTCGCATAAGAATCGCTGAACGAGTTATATGGACGACCGCCGCCGACCGTCACTTGCACATTCTCGACCAGATACAGAAGGTCGCTGGAAACGCCTTCCTGATTGCAGATGACATACTTCGTCGCCTGCGCCGCCGTAATTGCGCCTTTCGTTGGGGCTTTTGTGTCCGCACAAGTTCGCGGTTCACGCGCTCCGTATGGCGCGCCGACACTTTGCGCGAAAGTCGAACCGAACGCGCCGAGCATAATAATTGTTGCGATTGTTGCCAGCAAAATCGGTTGTTGGCGTTTGTTGATTTGTTTTTTCATTTTTGTTTCTCCTTTTAATTAACTAATCGAATCCTGATTTTTATCAGATTCAGAAAATGTTTATCGTTTGGTTAGAAGCAAGTTTGTATTTTGATAAGTCATCGTCATATTGTCGCCTTCGATTTTGATTGGTATCGTCTCGGTGACACTACCGTCGCTGTTTCGGGTTTCAATGGTGCGTTCGTCAACAACTCTGTAAGTTCCCTTGGTCATTAGTTTTCCGTCCACAAATGATTCGATGGTAAGATTGGACGAGAAATCAAAAGCGACGGTTTTGCCGTTGCCGCTCATTTCCCATCTTCCGACAATATCTTTCGCCAAGCTCGGACTCGCCGCCGTATTTCCGCCGGACGACGAATTCGACGATGTTGTTGTGTCTCTGCTCTTGTCGTATCCTTCCTTAAACCCTTTTGTAAAGTCGCTGCACCCAAGCGAGACGGACAACGCCACGATGATTGTTAAAATTGCCGACGGCAGCGACGACTGCCGGCGTTTGTTGATTTGTTTTTTCATTTTATTTTTCTCCTTTTAATTTTTATTCTTTAACATCTCGTCATTTCTTAACGGATGCCGGTCTATTATTTAAAATTTGTCCGTGTCGAATTTCAGATAATTTTTATTACTCTCTTTTTAGTTGAGCCTGAACGAGTTGAGAATGACGGGCAGTTCGCCTTTGACTCCAACATCATCAACGCTTGTGACTCCGGGCGCGAGCGGCGTGGCAAGCATAATTATCACTACGCCGTTTCTTTTGCCCGCCGTGTTCGGAATCATGACGACGCGCCCCCAAAGCGGCAGCGACTTACCTTTTGCATCCGTTACCGTCGCGGTCAGACGAAATTCATAACCGTCATATGAACCGACGCGCGTCGCGCCTTCTGACAGCTTCGCGTAATTGGGAAAACCTTTTGCGAATTGACTACTTAACTGGTCAGCCAGTTTTGGAAATAGAAGTTTGTCGCCTTCGGCAGAACCGGAGCTGCTGAAATAACCGACGGCGAAATTTTCCATCGTATAATTGTCCGAATTTGTTTTTTCGACCTTGGCGAAGTTTGACGCTCCCGGCTTGCCCGCCGTCGGGTCGAGCGTCCACGAACTCGGATAATTAAAGGAAAAGTCAACGTAATTATTCGCCAAATTTCCGGTCAGATTATCGCGTGAATTGACGAATTGTTTAGTATTCGCATCGCTCGCCGGATACGACGGTGAACTGCCGCTTGTCGCGCTATTGCCGCGATTAAATAACCGGCAGCCGAAAACGCAAAGCAGAAGAACGAGAAATATTGGAATGTTTTTCATAATTTATAAGACTCCTTTTGATAACTGCCGGATAATTAAATCCGGCATTTCCGAATTGATGTCTTCAGAAATTATTAACGGTAATAACGTCGGTAATGGCGATAGCGTCGTCGCGGGCGGTAGTAGCGATAATATCTTCTTTGATACCTGATTCTGTAAATTCTGCCGCGATAGCGAACGTAGCGCGTTTGCAGATTTGCGTTGAAAGAGATGGTTTTAACCAAATCAGCCTTATCGGTTTTGACCGAAGTTTTGGCGGCGGTCGGAAAATAAGCGAAACAGACCGCGCCCAATATCAAAAATAAAGCGAACATTTTTTGTTTTATTTGTATTTTCATTTTCTTTCTCCTTTAGAATTTAATTTGTTTTCGTTACCGCTAACTTCATCTCAATCGGGAAATTGTCTCTAACGAATTTCTTTCACCGCTGCTCCGAAACTTCCAGAGCGTTATCGCCAAAGCACCCAGAATACTACCCGGAATAATACCGACGATTGCTCCTGAAAATAAAAAAAACGACACTGCCAGACCCGTTCCGTCAGAGGTTACCACCGATTCCCCTACCTTTATTCCGGCGGCAAATCCTAAAAAGATGCCGCCTCCGACAAAGACAAATGCAATCAGCATTAACAGCACTTCGCCGAGAAAAGACCGGATGGTTAATCGCCCGCGATATTCAATTAAAAACGGCGCGGCAATGCCTAACAAAAAACCGGCGACGGGGAACAGCAGTAATAATATTTCCAACCACTCTTTTGATAGAGCAGTTGATATAGCCGCGTAAATCGGCAGAACCAGACCGAAGCCTATGCCCAATAGAGCTAGAACAATTTTCAATAGCTGCCAAAAATATATTTTGAAGAATCGGCTCATAAATCCTCTTTTTAAACTTTTCCTTCGAGTGGTTTGCGCCCGCTTATTCAATCGCGCATTCGTTTAATTCCACGCCGTAAAAACTGCTTAACGCGATTGCGCCTTTGACCTGACATTTGAAAGTCGCCGTTTGACCTTCCTTTAATTTGCCGACCGCATCTTTTTGCGATTCGGGAAATTTGCAGCTTACGCCGTCTTTGTTGTCCGCTTTGAAAGCGGCGACCGGAACGCCCGTGATTGATTTTTCGGTGGCGAGAAATATCTCGCCCGAAACCTGAACCGTTTTTCCTTTGAAACGCGCGTCGGCGGCGGATTGGTCTTTTTTGTAGGCGTTGTATAAATCAACTGCCGAAATTGTCGTCGCGGGCGCAGATATTTGACCGCTACCATTGGCAGCGTTTGCCGAAGCGTTCAAGTCGGTTTTTGACGAACTGCAATTTATCAAAAAGAACGCGCCAGCCAGACAGAACGCTAACGCGATTAGTTTGGTTTTACTTGTTTGTTTTTTCATTTTAGTTTTCTCCTTTAGTTTTATTCTCCGTTTTTGAAACAATCTTTTCCGCCCGCGACGCAGTATAAAAGCGTGACATTTTCATCGCGCAGGCTTAATCGGTTCATTTGCGCGTCGTAAATATATTTCCAGTCCGCCGCGTTGCAGCCGGTCGAAGCGTTCGGCATCAGACGCAGCGTGTCGCCCGCGATGCTGTAAGTTCCCGGACCGCAGCCGCCCGGCGAATTGCCGATGTAAATGCTGTGTTCGTAAGTTCCGTCGTCGTTTAAAACCAATGAACCGTGAACATTCGTATTGACATTCGGCGAGCCGTCTCTGCGAATACTGGTGACGGACATAAACGCATATTCGCCCGTCGGAATACCTGAATCGGTAGTGCTAACCGTAGTTTGTCGCGCAGGTGTTTCGCCGTCGCCCGCAGCACTTTGGTCATTGCCGTTGTTGCAGACGAACGCCATACAAAACAACAGCGAAAAAATAAAGCTGGAACTGATTAACAGATTTTTTATTTTCATTTTTGTTTCTCCTTGAAATTCAGTTTGTTTTATCATTTCTTCTTTCCATTGCGAACGGGTGAAGACTCGCCCATTTTCGATTTCTCGTCTTCACAAATTTTCGCTTCTATCTCTACATGCAGGATTCTTCGGCAAAAATGCTCAAAAAACTTCGACAGTTAGTGAAAATAGTTGTAGAATGCGCGTATCTAAATTATTGAATGGCGCAAAACACAGACATCACAAGGCTTTTGCAAGAGGGGAACGCGCGGGCGTTGGAAGAATTATTTCCGATTGTTTATGTGGAATTGCGCGAGATTGCCGCCGCGCTTTTTCGCAATGAACATCGAATAAATCACACTTTGCAGCCGACGGCTCTGGTTCACGAAGCGTTTATGCGGCTCGTCGGCGGCGAAAACGAAATCTCGTGGCAATCGAGAGCGCATTTTTTCGGCATCGCGGCGCGTTCGATGCGGCAGATTCTGGTTAATCACGCCGAAGCGCGCAACGCGAAAAAACGCGGCGGCGGAAATACAATTTTAGCTCTGGACGACGCGATAAGTTTTTTTCAGACGCAGGACATCGAGATTCTCGCGCTGCACGAAGCGTTGGAAAAAATGGCGACGCTCGATAAAAGACAGGCTGAAATTGTCGAGTTAAAATTTTTCGGCGGTTTGAACGCGGAAGAAATCGCCGAAGTTTTGCAAATCTCCGTTTCGACCGTCACGCGCGAATGGGAAATGGCGCGATCGTGGCTGTATCGTGAATTGAAAAAATAAGCAGTTCACTTTTTGCAGAAGCCCGCACGAAGTAAGGACGTTTTCGCGGGCGACAGAAGACACACTTACTCCGTGCGTGTTTCCGCATTTTTGAGAAGACACACTTACTTCGTGCGTGTTTCCGCATTTTTGAGAAAGAATTATGTTTCCGCAAAACAATTCAGCCGATTACAGAAAAGTTAAAGACATTTTTATGTCCGCGCTCGAAGTTTTGCCAAACGAACGCGCCGAATTTCTCGCTGCAAACTGCGCCGACAAAAATCTGCTGGCGGAAGTCGAATCCTTGTTTGAAGCGCGCGAGCAAGCCGGAGAATTTCTCAACAACGTCTCCGCCGCCGATACTATTTTCAATTCAGTTGCCGGACACGATAAATTTATCGGGCAAAAAATCAATCATTATCACATTGAGAGAGAGATCGGGCGCGGCGGAATGGGTGTTGTTTTCCTTGCGACCAGAGATGATTTTCACCAGCAGGCGGCAATCAAATTGATAAAACGCGGGATGGATTCGGACGCGATTCTCGAACGTTTTCACAGAGAACGCGAAATTTTAGCCGCGCTCAATCATTCGTTTATCGCGCATCTTCTGGACGGCGGCACAACCGCCGACGGCTTGCCGTATTGTGTGATGGAATATGTCGAAGGCGTGCCGGTTAACGAATACTGCAAATCTAAAAATCTGTCGGAAAAAGAAACGCTCGAACTGTTTCGTAAAATCTGCGAAGCCGTCCAATTCGCGCATCAGAAATTGGTCGTGCATCGAGATTTAAAACCGTCGAATATTTTGATAACCGCAGACGGCACGCCGAAACTGCTCGATTTCGGAATCGCCAAACTTCTAAATTCAACCGACGCGGGCGACACGCAAACCAGCCAGCGCGCTTTAACTCCGGCTTACGCTTCGCCCGAACAAATCAGCGGCGCGCCCGTTGACACGACGAGCGACGTTTATAGTTTGGGAAAAATTCTGGCGGAACTGCTTAAAATACGGAGTAAGAAGAGCCAATCGCAGACCGAAAATGAAAATTCAAAATCCATCTTCGCAAAAATAAAAAACACTCCGCGTTCCGCGTTTCGCATTCCGCGTTCAAAAGATTTGCAGAATATTTTGACGATGGCTCTGCGTGAAGAAAGCGTGCGGCGTTACGGCTCGGTCGAAAAATTCAGCGAAGACATTCGCCGCTATCTGGTTGGCTTGCCCATCACCGCGCGAAAAGACACATTTTCGTATCGAACCGCCAAATTTATCCGGCGCAAACGCTTCGCCGTCGCCGTCGCGCTGTTGTTTATTCTAACTCTCGTCGGCGGATTGATTGCCACGCTCTGGCAGGCGCGTGAAGCGCGGCGCGAACGCGAAATCGCCGAACGCCGCCTGGATAATCTGCGAAAAATTTCCGGTTCGCTCGTCACGGAAATTCACGGAGCGATTCGGGATTTGCCCGGCAGTTTGCCCGCGCGTCAATTGCTGCTGACGCACGCCGTCGAACAGCTTGACGCGCTCGCCGCCGAATCGAGTGATAATCCAGCTTTGCAGGACGAACTGGCGCAGGCATATTTTAATTCCGCGCAACTGCCCGATATGCGTCTGGCGGAAAAAGACGCAATCTTGAAAAAGGAAATCGCAATTTATCAAACGCTGATTGCCGGAAATTCTGAAAATGTGCATTACCGTGAACAAATGGCATTGGGAGAAATCGCGCTCGGCGATATTACGAAAATTCGCGGCTCGGCGGCGGGCGCGCTCGAACTTCATCAAGCGGGCGTTGCGTTGCTTGAGCAAGTCGTTAAAAATGAACCGGATGCCGCCGCGCATCGCGTTAATTTATCAAACGCTTATCTGAATACCGCCACGATTTATATTCTGAAAGGCGATGTCGAAGCCGCTTCGCAAATGACTCAAAAGGTTTTGACGACAACCAAAGAATTACAAAAAGCAGATGCCGCCGAACCCGATTTGAATCAAATAATTGACGAGGCGCAAATACAAATCGGAGTTGAAGAAACGCTCGCCGGAAATTATAAAATGGGGATTGCGGAACTGCGCCGAATGCTTGCCGAATACAAAATTGAAAATAATAAAACGCCGAATGATACGCGCGTTAATTATTATTTATGGGTGATTAACCGCCGTCTGGCGGGCGCGCTCGAAAAAAGCGGCGACCCCTCTGCCGCTTCCGAACCTCTGCAAACCGCTTTATCGATTATCGAAAGTTTATTGGCGGAAAGTCCGAAAGACTTGGGTTATAATCGCAATTCGGCTATCACGAATATTTATTACGGGCAATTGCTGGTTCATCAAAAACATCCGGCGGAAGCGATTAAATATTTTCGCCGCGCGCTCGATTTAAGCGAAAAAGTTTTGGAAAACGACACCGACAACGCCGAATCAAAAGCCGATTTAGCCCGCGCCAACGCGAATCTCGGCAACGCTTTATTTTTAAACGACCGCGCGGAAGAGGGCTTGGATTATTTGAATAAAGCGGTAAATTTGTTCGGCGAAATTTGTCCGGTTGATAATGAAAACGCGCAGCTTCAAATTGATTACGCGCAAACCCTCGACTGGCTGAAAGCAATATCGAAACAAAATAAACAATCTGTTTAAACGTCAGCAAAACTCTGTCTTTTGCAACAAGTTTCTAATTTCTACGCGCAACAATTTCCCCTTATTTTTAATCTTACATTTTATCCGAATGCAAAAAGGCGAAAGAAAAGTTATAATGTTGACTAAAATGTAAAGATTTGTCGAATCAAACATTTTGAAACCGAAAAAGCAGGGAACAAGTTTTATGCCGAAAATTGCCGATATACAAGAAACGCCGAATCCGAACGCGGTTAAATTTATTTTGAAAGAGCCGGTCAGTCACGGAACTTCACATTCTTTTAAATCTATTGAGAGCGCGGAATCGAACCCGCTCGCCAAATCGCTCTTTGAGATTGGCAGCGTCGTTTCGATTTTTTACATGGACAAAATGATTACGGTCGAAAAAACGGACGAAGCCGATTGGGACGAAATTTTGCCGACGCTCGCCGTGCCGATTCGCGCAGCTGAATCCGTCGCGCCCGCTGGCGGGAACGGCACGGGCGCGAAAATCGGCGGCGCGATTGCGGCAGCAATTTCCGACGACCCGAAAATTGCCGAAATCAACGCCTTGCTTGACGAGCGGATTCGCCCGTATCTGGCGAGCGACGGCGGCTGGCTGGAGATTTTGGAATTGCAGGACAAGACTTTGAAAATCCGCTACGAAGGCGCGTGCGGAAGCTGTCCGTCGAGCCTCAGCGGAACGCTGATGGCAATCGAAAATATGATTAAAGAGGAAATTGACCCGGAAATTGAAGTCGTCGCCGTTTAGCTAATTTTTACTGCTTTAATTTATCGATAATCGCGCCTGCAAACTCCGCCGTTTTTGCCGTGCCGCCCAAATCTTTGGTGATGGTTTTTCCTTCGGCAAAAACTTCGAGCATCGCTTTTTCAATTCTTTCAGCCGCCTCGCGCTCGCCAATGTATTTAAGCATCAGAATCCCGGACATTAAAACGGCAGTTGGATTTGCCAATCCCTGTCCGGCAATGTCAGGCGCGGAGCCGTGAACAGCTTCAAAAACCGCGCCGATTTCGCCGATGTTCGCGCCCGGCGCAAGCCCCAAACCGCCGATTAAACCCGCGCACAAATCCGAAACAATATCGCCGTAGA
Organism: Pyrinomonadaceae bacterium; assembly: GCA_050996405.1. Lineage (GTDB taxonomy): Bacteria > Acidobacteriota > Blastocatellia > Pyrinomonadales > Pyrinomonadaceae > JBPCRW01. Next base: position 26,044 of record JBPCRW010000083.1, read on the forward strand.
GATTTTCCATGACCATCACATCAAACTGTTGCGGATTCATCACAAGCTGCATACAGCAATTGTCAATAATTTTGTCGTCCGCCGTGATTTCGGGAAATTCCTTTGCGACGTTGTAAAAACTGCTCAAAAAAAGTCCGTCCGACAATTTCATAATGTTCGCTTTGTGAACCGCAGTCACTTTTTTGCGCTCCTCCTGACGCGCAAATTCAAAAGCGTAACGCGAAATTCTGGTCGAAGCCTTTTCCGTAATAATTTTCAAACTTTCGACCACGCCCGGCACGACCGTGTGTTCCAATCCGGCGTATAAATCTTCGGTATTTTCGCGGACGATGACCAGATTCAGATTCGGATATTTGCACGGAATATTCGGCAGGGCGCGAATCGGGCGGACGTTGGCGTAAAGGTCTAAAGTTTTCCGCAAACCGACGTTGACGGATGTAAAACCTTTACCGACCGGCGTGGTCAGTGGACCTTTGAGAGCGACTTTATTTCGCTTGATTGATTCGATTGCCGCTTCCGGCAGCGTTGTGCCGAATTTCTCCAGAGCCTGCGCGCCTAAAATCTGCGTTTCCCATTCGATGTCCACGCCCGAAGCCTCGATAATCTGCACGGTCGCCGCCACGATTTCCGGTCCGATGCCGTCGCCCGGAATCAATGTGATATTATGTTTCATAAAGCCTGGTAATTGGTAATTGGTTAAGTCATTTATAAATTTACAATGTCTAAAGACTAAAGACCAAAGACCAAAAACCGAAATTTGATGAAACCCGCAGAAACTTTCGACATTTTAATTATCGGCGGCGGTATCATCGGTTTGTCGCTGGCGCGGCGATTGCGAAAACGCGGAATCGAAAACATCGGCGTTATTGAAAAAAATCCGGCGTGCGGGAGCGAATCTTCAGACGCGGCGGCGGGAATGCTCGCGCCGCAGTCGGAAGCGGATTGTGCGGATGACTTTTTTCGGTTTTGTTCGGAAAGCCGCGATTTATACTCGCAATTTGCCGCCGAATTATTTGACGAAACGGGCGTTGACATTGAACTCGACCGCAGCGGAACGGTTTATTTAGCTTTTAATGAAACGGATGCGGAAGAACTCGAAAAACGTTTTGCGTGGCAGACAAAAGCGAATCTGCGAATAGAAAAATTAGGTGCGAAAGAAATTTTAGAGATTGAGCCGAACATCTCGCCCGATGTGATTTTCGGACTTCATTTTCCTGATGACTGGCAGGTTGAAAATCGCAAATTAGTTTCGGCTTTGCAGAAATCTGTCGAAGCAAACGACGTGGAAATTTTTACCGGCACGGAAATCAAAAATCTTTTGACGGAGAACGGCAAAGTCGTCGGTGCGGAAACGCAAAACGAAAAATACTTTGCCGAAAAAGTCGTGCTTGCAACGGGCGCGTGGACATCGTTCATCAAAATCGGCGATGACGATTTGCCTTTAAAAATCGAGCCGGTGCGCGGGCAGATATTGTGTTTTCAAACTTCGGAAAAATTATTTTCAAAAGTTATTTACACGCCGCGCGGTTATCTTGTGCCGCGCCGCGACGGGCGGATTTTATCGGGCGCGACGGTCGAAAAAGCCGGATTTGATAAAAGCGTGACCAACGCGGCAATCGAGTTCCTGCGCGGCAACGCTTTTGAAATCGCGCCGTGCCTTGAAAGTTTGACGGCGGCGAAAAGCTGGGCTGGGCTGCGCCCGTTCGCGGCGGACGGCTTGCCGGTTTTGGGCGAATTTCCCGACGCGGAAAATCTTTTTATAGCGACGGCGCATTACCGCAACGGAATTTTGCTCGCGCCGAAAACGGCAGAAATTTTAGCGGATAAAATCACGAAAAATTCTGCGTCCGAATATCTCGAAATTTTCAGCCCGCGACGTTTTCAGACGGCGACGGAAAAAATGCTGCGAGTCATCGGTAATTCAAGTTTTTAAGAATTATGAATAAAATTTTAATTTTATTTTTGCTTTCATCTTTTTTTAGTGTTTCAATTTTCGCGCAGGCGGGGCGCGTTAATGCTAACTCCGCCGCCGTTCAAAACGCATCTGTCGATGCAGCGTCAAATAATTTAACTCCGCAGCAAATGTTTGATGAAGCAAACGGCTACACTAAGAAAAAAGTTGACGAATTTCAGGCGAAAAAAATTCCGTATAGCGACGCGCTCTATCAGCAAATCGTGCGCGAGCAAAAACAGCTTGCCGCCAAATACGCGGCGACTCTCGCAACGCGCGCAAATTTAGCGGGTGACGATTTTTATTTTTTCGGAATGCTGCACTGGCTCGCTGGAAACGCGGACGGCGCGGACGAGAATCTGCAAAAATTTTTGACGGAAGAAAATCGCGTACCGGAAAAACTGCAAACGTCGCGCTCGGTTCTGGCAATCATCGCCGCGCGAAAAAAGAATTTCGCGGAAGCCGAAAAATTTCTGTCGGATTATCTGAAAAACGCGCCTGTAAATCAGCACGAACGCGCCAAAATGGAAAGCGAACTCGCCGTTTCTTACCGCGCCGAAAAGAATTTCGCACCCGCCGCCGCGCATGCTTCAGAAGCCTATCGCGCGGCTAAATCAACATTTCGTGAAAATCCTTCGCGTACTCGCGCGCTGGCTGATTTGCTTGATTCCGGCTCGGCGGTTTTTGAAATTTACCAGGAAAGCAGCGACCGACAGCAGGCGGAAAACGCGCTCGAAGATTTGCGGCAGACGGCGGCTCTGGTCGAATCGAGCGGAATTTATTATTACGCGATTGATGCCAGAATAAAGTATCTGATTGAAACGGGTCGCAAGCCCGAAGCGTTAAAATTTTACACGGACGCGCAGGCGCGGGTCGCCAAGGATTTTTCCTATAAACCTTTGCAGGACGAAATTCTGCGGCGTTTAAAAAGGCGCGAGCCGCAATATAAACTAATTGGCGAGAGTGCGCCGGAACTCGTTTCGATTGAACAAACAATTCCCGCCGAGCAGAAAACTCTGGCGAATCTGCGCGGCAAAGTCGTGCTGCTGGATTTTTGGGCGACGTGGTGCGGACCGTGCATCGCCTCGTTTCCGGCGTTGACTTCGTGGTATCAGGATTTTCAAAAAAACGGCTTGGAAATTTTAGGAATCACGCGCTATTACGGAGAGGTCGAAGGCGGCTGGGTTGATAACACCGCCGAGTTTGATTATTTGCAGCGTTTCAGGCGAGACAATAAATTATCGTATGATTTTCTCATCGCAAAAGACGATTCAAACACTCGCGCTTACGGTGTATCAGCCATCCCGACGACGATTATTATTGACCGCAAGGGCATCATCCGCTATGCCGACACGGGCGTTGGCAGAGAAGAAGAAATCCGCGCGATGATTGAAAAACTTCTGGCGGAGAAATGATGAAAGTTTGCCGAGTTTAGCAAGTTTGCCGGGTTAAATAATTTTGGTTAAACGAAACTCGGCAAACTCGGTCAACTCGGCAAACTCGGCAAACTCGGCAACTCAATCAAAGATGAAAAACGGTTCGTCAAACAACAAAACGCAAAGTTTCTACGACCGCGTCGCCGACGTGCATAATCTGGCGATGAAGATAAACGGTTACCGCGATTCGGTAGCGAAATATCTGCGCTCGCTGAAACTGAATCTCGACGCGGAATCTACTGTTTTGGATGCCGGCTGCGGAACTGGTCTGGCGACGCTCGCGCTCTATAAAGCCGGTTATCACCCGCGTAAAACCTTCGCGCTCGATTTGTCGTTTAATTCTCTGACGATAGCGCGCGAGCAGTTTGGAAAAGACGAAAACGTGGCGGCGCAGACGGTCGAAGAAGTTCAGGGAAACCTGCTCTCGCTGCCGTTCGCAAACGAAACGCACGACGCGATTTTGACCTGCGGCGCGCTCGAATATGTGCCGCTTGACAAAGGTTTAAGCGAGTTGGCGCGGGTTTTAAAACCTGGCGGCAAACTGATTTTAATTCCCGTGCGCCCGTCGGTTGTCGGCTCGGTTCTGGAGTTTTTATACAATTTCAAAACGCATCCGATTGAAGAAGTTAAAGAAACCGCGCGGCATTATTTCAAAATTGTCGGTAATCATAAATTTCCATCGACCGAGCCGATTAGCTGGTCGAAAACGATATTTCTGCTGGAAAAAAGCGGCAAAGCGGAAAAGATTGATAATCGCCGCTCAAAAACTTTTTCGCTGTAATCTTTTCGATTTTTTATTTTCCGGCTGGCGAATGCAAAACTCGAATAATTTTCCACTGATTATCGCGCATCGCGGGGCAAGCGCGATCGCGCCGGAAAATACTCCGGCGGCGTTTTGGCGGGCGATTGAAAGCGGCGCGGACGGTTTGGAATTTGACGCGCGGCTGGCAAAAGACGGCGTGCCGGTTGTCTTTCACGATTCGACTTTGAACCGGATGGCGCGCAGAAAAATCAGAACGTCAAATCTCACGTCGGCGGAACTAAAGGAATTGGACATCGGCTCGTGGTTTAATTTGAAAAATCCGTCAAAGGCGAATAATGGATTTATTGGCGAAACCGTGCCGACGCTGGCGCGGGTTTTTGATTTTCTGGACGGTTATAAAGGACGAATTTACGTCGAGTTGAAATGCCGGAACAATGAAATTTCCGCGCTCGTCGAAGCCGTCTGCAAAGCGATTCAAACAACAAAACTGCTGCCGAATATCGTTTTGAAAAGTTTCACGCTCGAAGCCGTCGGAGAAGCGAAAAGTTTAATGCCGGAGCTTTGCGCCGCCGCGCTTTTCGCGCCGAAAATTGTCGGTTTTCTGAAACGTCAAAATAATTTAATCGAACAGGCGAAAAACTTTCGCGCCGACGAACTTTCGCTGCATCATTCGCTGGCGACGCGGAAATTTATGGAGCGGGCAAGGCGGGAAAAAATGCCCGTCACAATCTGGACGACTGATAATCCGGCGTGGGTCAGACGCGCGCTGGAAACCGGAATTTACGCGATTATTACAAATAATCCGGCGCGAATGCTTGCCAAGCGTCGGGAAATTTTACGAGAAATAGGACGCGGATAAACACGGATTGGATGGATTAGCACGGATTTTTATAAAAATGAAATCCGCGTTGAATCCATCGTATCCGCGAAAATCCGCGTCCTATTTTCACTTTTCCCGAACTCAAGTTAAAATCAAATTAACACACGCTTTTATTTATTTTTTGGAGAACGAATGAAATTTTACGACAACGTTTTAAGTCTTATCGGCAACACGCCGCTGGTTAAAATCAATCATTTAACCGCGCAGCACGGAATCAAAGCGCAAATTTTCGCTAAAATGGAAAACCTGAATCCGGGTTTTTCCGTCAAAGACCGCATCGGCATTTCGATGATTGAAGCCGCCGAAAAAGAAGGCAAATTAAAACCCGGCGGCACGATTATCGAAGCGACGAGCGGCAATACGGGAATCGGTCTCGCGCTGGCGGCGGCGGTCAAAGGCTACAAATGTATTTTCGTTTTAACCGACAAAGTTTCGATGGAAAAATCGCGTTACTTGAAATCTTTGGGGGCGGATGTCGTCGTCTGTCCGGCGGCGGCAAAACACGGAACGCCCGACCATTATGTCGAAACGGCGAAACGCATCGCCGGAGAAACGCCGAACTCGTTTTATCCAGACCAGTATAATCATCCGGCAAATCCGACGGCGCATTATCGCACGACGGGTCCAGAAATCTGGCGCGACACTGACGGGCGCATCACGCATTTTGTTTCCGGCATCGGCACGGGCGGCACAATTAGCGGAACAGGCAGATATTTAAAGGAGCAGAATCCGAATATCAAAATCATCGGCGCAGACCCTTACGGCTCGATTTTTAAAACTTACAAAGAATCCGGTCGCGTGCCGGAAGCCACGCCGTATCTGGTCGAAGGCATCGGACAATCTTTGCCGGTCGGCAACGCCGATATGAAAACGATTGATGAAATTATCAACATCACCGACCGCGAATCGTTTGAACTGGCGCGGCAACTCTCGCGCACCGAAGGAATTTTCTGCGGCGGTTCGACCGGAACGAATTTCGCCGCCGCGCTGAAAGTGGCGAAAAATCTGGACGAAAACGGTTTGATTGTGTTCATCGTCTGCGACACGGGCGAGCATTATTTAACCAAATTTCATTCGGACGAATGGATGAAGGAAAAACTTCTGCTCGAACCGCAGAAAATTACCGCCGGACTGCTTGCCGGAACAAAAGCGCAAACCGCGCCGCGCGAACTCGTCTTTGTTTCGCCGGATGAAACCGTCGGCGAAGCCATCGCCCGAATGAATGAAAACGGCGTGACGCAGATTCCCGTTTTGGATGAAAATATGTCGGTCGGCTCTCTGCGCGAAAGCCGCGTGCTGGCAAAACTTTTGACCGACGGCGAATTGATAAACGCCAAAGTCAGCGAAGTGATGGACGAAAGTTTTCCGATCGTCGATGTCGATGCGAGCCTCGACGAAATCAAACCGAAACTGCTCGGCTCGCCCGCCGTTCTGATTGAGGAGTTTAAACGCATCACGGGAATTATCACTCGACTGGACGCGCTGGAATTGCCGAAATAGCAGAAAATGGAAAATATTTCGATTTTAATTTTCGATTTTCGATTTTCCGTTTTCCATTGAAACGAATTTATGCCGAAAGCGAAACTCATCGTCAATAACGAACGGGAAGTTACGATTGAAGACGGTATTGTCGCCGTCGGGCGCGCTTCGGACAATACGATTCCGCTTGCCGAAGATTCAAATGTTTCGCGTTATCACATCGAAATTGAAACGCGCGGAAATGAATTCTGGCTCGTCGAACTCGGCAGCAGCAACGGCACGACCGTGGGCGGCGAAAAAATTTACGACGAGCGAAAACTCGAAGACGGCGATGTAATTTTGCTCGGCGGAACGAGCGAAATTATTTTTGAGATTGAAAAAGAAAAACCTGTCGAAACTTCGCCTAAAATCGCGCCGCAGGTTTCCGCATCAGTTCCGACTCCGGCAGTTTCCGCCGCCAGCGCGTCCGAATCGGAAATCGCCGCCGATACCGCAAAGGCTTCAAAGATGCCGCTGATGCTCGGAATAATGGGCGTTGTCTGCGGTCTGGCTGTGGTTGCGGTCGTCGTCGCGGTCGCGGTTTCGTTCAGCGGCGGCGGAAAATGCGCGGCGAAAGCCGTTATCACCAGCCCCGAAAACGGCGACACAATCAAAAAGGAAACCGGCATCGAAGTTGAATCCGAAAACGACGACTGCGCCCAAAAAGCGATTTTTTTAATGGACGGCAAAGAATTTGCCAGCGCGTCGGAAAAGCCTTTTAAAACTTCGCTTGACCCGTCGCAGTTTCCAGACCTATCCGACGACGGAACGCATTCTTTAAAAATCGCACTCGAAGATGAGAAAGGCGAAAAAACCATTCAGCCCGGCGACGTTCAATTATATTTCGACACGCTTGCCGCGCCGACTCCGACACCCGAACCGTCGAGCGCGCCCGACGATAAATCGACTCCGAAAACGACCGCGACGGTAAGCGGGAAAACCCTTTCCGCAGTTGAAGTTCAGGGGATGATTCAAAATCTTTTGAAAGAATTCAAAGGTTTGCCCGCTTATAAATTCGACCCGCAGTTTTTGCAGGAAGTGCAGAAAAAAACTTCTGATTATTCGGCGGACGGGTATTTCGCGCGCGCGCAAAATTACAACGAAGCGATAAAGGTCGGTTATATCCAGGGCGCGGGGCTGGACGCGCCGCTCGGCTACATTTTGGCGATGAGCCGCACGCAGTTTAAAATTCCGAGCGCGGGCGGAACTGAAGAAGGATTGTGGCGAATGAATCCGCAAATGGTCGCGGCAAACGGCTACAACGGAACTTGCGAAGGCGAGAGTTTGAGCGACGCGAAACAAAACTGCGCGTCGAAATCGTCCGCGCTTTATATGAAGGCGTTGCTCATCAACGGTTTTGAAAATGATTTAATTTACTCGGTCGCCGCTTTTGGAATGTCAACGCAGGACGCGGCGATTTGGAAAAGCACTCTGCCCGCGAGCCGCGCCGATTTCTGGAACGTGATAAAATCGCCGAAACAGCGCGATGAAGTCGTCAAATTTTTCGCCGCCGGACTCGTGGCGGAAAATCCGCAAAAGTTCGGTTTGAAAAAAGACGCGCCGATTTCAACTTTATACAGAAATTATCTGGTCAAGTGACGAATTATGCTCGAAGTGACGCTGACATATCCAACGCCGGATGGCTCGGAAGAAATTCCGTTTGACGGCGGCAGCGTTTCGATGGGGCGCGGCAGCGATGCCGATTTGCGTTTTGACGACGACGGACTTTCCCGATTGCACGCCACAATTTATCGTGAAGGTGACAAAGTTTGGGTGCTGGACGAAGGCTCGACCAACGGCACGACCGTCAACGGAAATCCTGTTCCGCCGAACGGCGCGCCGCTTAAAAACGGCGATTCGATAAAAATCGGGCATTACACAAACGTCAGAATTTTTATCGCCGAGCGCAGGGAAATCCCCGCGCCGATTACTCAAAATCAAACCGCGAATCCCGTTTCGGTTTCTTCAAATTCGCCAAGCAATTTTCACATTCTGCCGATTGCTTTAATAATCGGCGCGCTGCTGGTTATCGGCGTGTCGGCAATAATTATCGGCGTGAAAGTTTTGGGCAATAACGAGCAGGCAATCGTTCAAAATACGGATGATTCGCCGGAAGATTCGGACGACGCGAAAACTAAAAAAACTCCGTCTCCGAAGAAAATGGAAATATCAAATAAAACCGGGTCGTCACCAACTCCTGACACAAATACATCAAATAAATTATCTCAATCAACGGATATTCCAGCTTCCGTTCCGCTTTCGACGGGCAAAAAATACCAGCAGATGAACGACGCGGAAAAAAATCAGTATATTCAAATAAAAGCCGAAAAGGTCGCGCGAATTATCGGCAATCAAACGGGCGAACCGATTCCGCCCGACGCGGTAGCGAAAATCAGAGGTTTTTTGGAAGGTTACGCCAGTCGTCTGAACCGCGCTCCGGTTGACGACTGCACGGGTAAAGGCTGGCTCAAAAGCGATATGAATTCGGTTTTAAAACGCGCCAGCCGAAACGCGCCGACCATTATTCCCGCTTTTAACGAGCAGGGAATGGACCCGCAAATCGGGCTGTATCTGGCGATGATTGAATCGGAACATTGCCAGTGCCTGCAAAGCGGCACGGGACCGCTCGGCATCTTCCAATTTACGTTCGCCACCGCGAAAACTTTTTTTCCTAATGATGGAGTTGGGGTTGTCAAAGATTCACATCCGTCCAATCCAGACGTTCGCTGCCAACTCGACGCAGCGGCGAAAGGCTCTGCTAAATATATGAAATTTTTGACGGGCTGGTTCGGCACAGGACCTTTGAGCGTTCCGCTCGCCATCGGCAGTGACAACAGCGGCGAAGGCGCGGGCGAGAAAAATCTGCGCGACGCGATGGCAGCGGGCGGCGGGCAGGAAAGAACTTTCTGGACGCTGATTGCCAACGCCGACAAATTGGGAAAACAATTTCAGGTAGAAAATTTCAAATATGTTCCGAAATTTTTCGCCGCCGCGATTATCGGCGAAAACCCGCAGGACTTCGGCGTGAATCTACAGCCGCTTTCAACATATACGAAATGAAATTTAGTGGTGAGTGGTGAGTGGTGAGTGGTGAGTTTTTTCTCTTCCGCTCACCACTCACC
>JBPCRW010000021.1:0-29258 GCA_050996405.1 Pyrinomonadaceae bacterium
GCGTGACGAAACGAAGGGCTTTCGATGTTGAAACGCAAAACCGTGTCGAGCCACAAATTAACGCGCACATCAAGCCCGACGCTCGTTTTGGCGTTTTCCACGCCGAGCGTTTTCAAAGTTTGAAAAAAATGATTTTCCAGAAACGCTTCCAGCCCGTTGGTGTCCGCGCTGTCTGAATCGGGCGAATGATAAATCAGGTTATTGACGACTGCCTGATAAACTTTCAGTTGATTGTCGTAAGGGCATTCTTTTGGAGAAAGTTCGGTGCGGCTGACGACGTAGCCGAGTTCCCAAGCCAAATCACGCAGGCGATAAAGAAAATGCGATTTGCCGCTGCCGTATTCGCCGATGACCAATTTAAAACTCGAACCGCCGTCGCGCAGATAACCGCCTAAATATTCATCTTTCAGCGTCCCCAAAATCGAATCGATGCCGACCGTGTAGGCTTCCAAATTTCGAGCGGGCGGAATGCCCGATTCGCCGAGTTTGCGGATAATGTGCTGCGCTTCGGTCTGCGTCAAAGCCATTCGTTATTTCTCCTTCGTAAAGTATAAATGCTGGATAAACTGTCCTTCGTTCGCGTCCGTCGCCAAAAACATCGCCCGCGCCGAATCGCTGCCGACATCAATCGTCGCCGTGCCTAAGTTCAAGCGATGACCTTGATAAAGCATATTTTGCCGGCGGCGCAGATGCATCATATCGTAAGCGAAATGCGTTTTCGGGTAATCGAGAAATTTCTGTTTCGACGGCGTTTTACGAAACGAAGCGGGCTGGCGAACCATTATCAATTCACGATAGCAGTCAACAATTATCGTGCGCGTTCCGGGCGGTTTGTCCGATAATTTCAAGACACGGTGGTAAGCCTCGAACAACTCGCCGAGCAGCGCATTCAAATCAACATTGCGCCCACAGATTTCGCGGCGGGCGCGTTCATAAGCCGCGACGACCTGCTCGACGTTCAACTTGATTTTTTTGTCCGTCACCGGCTGCCGCGAAAAAGTCATATCAACCTGTTTGCGCCGCATATCGACTTTGATAACGAACAAATCCGCAATCAATTCGGAGGCGGAACTGCCGCCGAGAGTGATGCCTTTTTCGCCGAACGCTTCGCGCAAATCTCTGGCAAAAGTGAACTCCAATTCCGAGAGGTTTTCATCCGCCGCTTTTTTTAGTTTTTCGATTAGCGATTGATAGTCGCCCGGCAAATCCAATTCGGACGGCGACATCTCCAAAGCGGCACACGCCTCAGCCAAAGCGACGGCGTTTTTATGCGGGTCTTTTAACGCCCGAACCGCCGTTTCCAAAGGCTTGATAACATTGTTTCGCAATTTAACTTCACCCGCCAAAATTTTGCGGACTTCGCTCAAATCCACACTCAAAACTTCCGTGTTTTCACTCATTAAATTTCCTGTTCCTTGAGCTGATAAATGCGTATTTGAGGTTACAATAGTTCAGATGCTTTTTCAATTATACCTTTGAAACTTTGGGCGAAAATCGGAGGTCGGAAGTCAATTCGGCAATTGTCCGGCATCTCGCGTTTCAGGGGAAAAGATACGATGCCCGGACTCTGCGGCGGTTTGCGGCGGAAAAAAGAATTACCGTCATCGTTTCATTTCTGTCAGAAAGTAAAAACAGAATTAGCTTTTGTATTCACGAAGTAAACACTTTCAAGTAATAGATTCGCCGAGTAAACACTTTCAGTTAATGAAGTCGTTACTTGAAAGTGTTGTCATAAAATTTCCCCTTCCTTTATTCTTCGGGGAAACTTCTGGATAAAATCCAACATTACAGCCTTATCGTTAATAGACGTTTTAGATCTTTGACAGACTTGCAGTTGTTGATTGCTTCGGCTTCGACAATTAAATTTAAGTCGCCATTTTTCTCTTTAAAAATTGCCGGCAGTTCAACTTTTTTGAATTGATATTTGCTGTTAAATTCGTCGGCGTGGAGAAATTCCGGCGGACTATCGAGAGTTTCAAGAAACTTTTTCCATTCCTTTTTCATCCCGAAATTTGAATGTGTAATCGCGCACAGATTGCAGTTATAAGTCTGCGGGGAAAATATCTTATGCGCGGCATCCGACAATAAATTGTAAATGCCGCTGTCCGCGTTATAAACAAAAATAAGTTTCGGTTTGACGGGTTCGTTCATTATTCAAACTGCGTTTTTATGGTTATTTCTCTCTTAATTTCTCGCCTTCGCTTTTTCCCGGACGCAGCGTTTCGTCAATGTTGATGCCGAGTTTTTTCTGTTCGGCGGGCGAAGAATCTTTTGGCGGAAAACCTAACGCGATGCGTTTTTCGCGCCATTGCAGTTTGATGTCCGCCCACAAATGCGACGGCGGCTCATAACCGTAAGCGCGATATTCATTCGGCTCGACCTTGCCTTTCGCGCCGACAAATTTTGCAAACGAATTAACGAATTTATCAAACTCTTCAAAAACATCGGTGTCGGTCGCCATATCTTCGGCTTGATTGTCGGAGTATTTTTTGCCCTGTCCGAATTCGACGTAACGCCATAAATCGTCAGGAACTTCGATGCCGCTGTAACGACACTGCCAGACGAGCGGCGCGTAAGTCTGCCGCATATCTTCAAACGGTTCTTCATCCGCGTTGAAATAATTTTTGTGTCTTAAGATTTTCGGACTGCCTGAAGCGTCGAGTTCATCGCCGCCGCCGTCGCCGTAGCAGAAAAACGCGCAGGTCTTTCCCTCAAAATGATTCTGCGAAAGTTTTTTCCACTCATCGGAATGTTCGAGTTTCATCGCCAGTTCCGCGTTTTTGTGCTGGATTAAATCTTCGCGCGGGTTGCCGCCGTTAATACAAACAAGTCGGTCAAACATCAGTTTCAGATTGGAAGTCGGCGCATACCAGTTGACCGGCGCGATAATCGCCCACGCATCGGCTAAATCGAGTCGCGCATACATATCCAAATCCCACATCAAATCCGGCTCGAACTTCGAGTTTTTCGCGTAGCAATTACATGGGAAAACACACAACGCCATCGAAGTCGAAACGCAGGCGTTGCAGCTTTGAATATGAGCGCGGGCATAGACGTTTCCCAAATCCTCATAATCTATTTCCCAATCGGGCGGCAGGTTTTCCGCCATTCTGAGCATTAAAGTTCTCGATTTTGAATCCACACCCGGACAGTTGTATTGCCGACGGTTCGAGCCGGAAATTATCATCACGCGAAAAGGTCTTTCGCTTGTCGGGAGTTTTCCGTTTGCATCGTTTGGTTTCATTTTGTTTCCAAATCCGCAACTTTTCTTTATCATATCAATCATAGCAAGCGAACAAATTTTTATGAAGAATTTTCTGAAAATTATCAGCATTCCGATTTCTCTGGGAACATTCGGCGTTTTAGTTTGGCTCGAAAATCGCCGCCCGCTGCGCCGCCGCGTCGAATCAAAAATCAAACGAAACGGGCGGAACTTAGCCGTCGCCGGACTTGCCGCCGCCGCTTTGCAGGTTTTTGAACAGCCGATTGCTAATCCGCTGACAAAATTAGTCGAGCGCGAAAATCTGGGACTGCTGAAAATCGTTCGCCTGCCGAAATTTCTTGAAACGATTTTAGCCGTCGCGTTGATGGATTACACTTTATACGTCTGGCACGTTTTGACGCATCGCGTGCCGTTTTTGTGGCGGTTTCATCTGGTTCACCACATTGATTTGGATTTGGACGCTTCGACCGCCATCCGGTTTCATTTCGGCGAACTGATAATCTCCGTCGCGTGGCGGGCGGCGCAGATTTTGGTTATCGGCATCTCGCCCGCTTCGTTCGCCGCGTGGCAATTATTTTTGTTTCCGTCAATTTTATTTCATCATTCAAACGTCAAACTGCCCATTGATTTAGAAAAAAAATTAAATCGTTTTATCGTCACGCCGCGACTGCACGGCATTCATCATTCGATTGTTCGCGCGGAAACCGATTCAAACTGGTCGAGCGGTTTGACCGTCTGGGATTTTCTGCACGGAACTCTGAAAACCGATGTTCCGCAAGATGAAATAATAATCGGCGTTCCCGCTTATCAAAATCCGTCGGAAGTAACATTGCCGAAAATTCTGCCGCTGCCTTTTGAAAAGCAGAAAAACGACTGGCAGTTATCCGAAACCCGAAACTCGGAAAATCGGTTGCGATGAAGCCTGAAATTTCAATTATTATTCCGACGCTCAACGAAGAATTTTCGCTGCGGCAAACTCTCGATTCGCTCAAAGTTTTTGGTGAAAATATCGAGATAATCGTCGTTGACGGCGGAAGCGACGATGCAACAGTTTCGATTGCTCAAAATTACAACGTTAAAATTCTGCGCGTCCCGCGCGGTCGCGGAATTCAACTGCAAGCGGGCGGAAATGCCGCAAGCGGTGAAATCTTATGGTTTCTGCACGCCGACACGATTCCCGCGCCGGATTGTGTTCGGCAAATGAAGAACGCGCTCGAAAATCCGAATGCGGTCGGCGGAAATTTTACGATTCGTTTTGACGGCGAAAGACTCGCGGCAAAATTTCTGACCTGGCTTTATCCGAATTTGCGAAAACTCGGTTTAATTTACGGCGATTCGGCGATTTTTGTAAGGCGCGACGTTTATGAAAAAATCGGCGGCTTTCAACCTTTTCCTATTTTTGAAGATTTGGATTTTATCGAACGATTGAAAAAAGAAGGCGCAGTCGTGACGCTGCCCGCCGCCGTCGAGACTTCATCGCGGCGGTTTGAAAACAAAAGTTTTATTCTGACTTTCGCGCGCTGGACGATTTTGCAAGTTCTTTACTGGCTCGGCGTGCGTCCCGAAACGCTGCTTAAAATTTATTTTCCGGCAAACCGGGATTGAAATTTAAACGGAGGGTTTTTGCATTTGAAATCAGCCATTGATATGTTTGCGGCGCGCATTTTTGAGTCTGCTCGTCTTTAAAAACTTCGTCGCGCAAACGCATTAAATCATCCGGCGTGTCAACGTCATACCAATCGGGAACAAGCCGCAGATTATCAAATCTAAAACGCGCAAAATTGGCGGACATTTGTTCAAAAACCGAAGATTCGCTCCACTCGATATTTCCGAAAAGCCGCGCCGCGAATTTTCGCAGACCGATTAAGTAAAAACCGCCGTCGGCTGATTTTCCCAGAACTGCGTCCGCTCCTTTTTCCAGAAATTCAAATGCCCATTCGATAAATTCGGCGGGAAAAGTCGGGCTGTCCGTTCCAATCATCACCGCTGCCGAATCCGAATTTTGATGAAACGCGAATTCAAAAGCATTCGACATTTTTGCGCCTAAATCCGCGCCCTTTTGTTCGATGAGAGTGTTTTTTGATTGCAAAATGTTTTCTAAAATTCCTATTTTATCGGCGGGCGAATATGCTAAAATTGTATTTTCGCAAACGGTTTTCGCTTTGCTTTCCGCGTCGAGCAGAAATGCGGCGGCGAGTTCGGCGCATTCGTCGGGCGATAGAAATGGTTGAAGACGAGTTTTAACCGCTCCGGCAAGCGGCACTTTCGCCATAATAATTAACGCGCGTTTCATCTTGAAATAAATTTACCAGATTTTAGTTTCGCAGAAATAATTTACGAAAATTTATGAGTTATTACAACGAAGAAGACTTAAATCGCTTCGGCGAAATCGCCAAATATAAACCCGAACTTTTTGAGAAATTTATGGCTTGGTACGGGGCTTGTCAGGAAGACGGCGCACTATCGAAACGCGAAAAGGCTTTAATCGGTTTGGCGGTTTCGGTTACGGTGCAATGCCCGTATTGCATTGACGCTTATACGAATTCCTGTCTGGAAAACGGCTCGAATATGGAGCAGATGACCGAAGCGATTCATCTCGCATCAGCGATTCGCGGCGGCGCAAGTTTGATTCACGGCATCCAATCGCATAACGCGCACGATAAAGTTTCGATGTGATTTTTCGCCACGAACAAACACAAAAGGACACGAAAAATTAAATCAATAAAATAATAAAACTTTCGTGACTTTTCGTGTTTGTTCGTGGCTAATTTTCTTATAAATGCAAACAGAACCCGTTCAAATAACCAGAAGAGACGGCAAACCCGCGTATCCAGCGTCGCCCGTCGAATTTGGAGAAAAATTAAAATCGAATAATCTCGAACTGCGGGCGGCGGCGATTGATGTTTTGCAGGTCAATGTCGGCAAACTCTGCAATCAGGCGTGTCAGCATTGCCACGTTGACGCTTCGCCGATTCGGACGGAAGTAATGTCGCGCCAGACGGTCGAAGCGTGTTTGGATGTTTTGCGAAAATATAAAATTCCGACGCTCGACATCACCGGCGGCGCGCCGGAACTCGTTCCCGATTTTCGCTATTTCGTGACGGAAGCTAAAAAAGCGGGCGCGAAAGTTATTGCGCGGCATAATTTGACCGTGATGTTTGAAGAACATCAAGCGGATTTGCCCGATTTTTTCGCCGAAAATGAAGTCGAAGTCGTTTCGAGTCTGCCGTATTTTCTGCCGACGCAAACCGACTCGCAGCGCGGCGCGGGCGTTTTTGATAAATCAATCGAAGCCTTGAAAAGATTAAACGCGGTCGGATACGGCATTGCTGAAAATCTTGTATTAAATCTTGTCTATAATCCGACGGGAGCATTTTTGCCGCCCGCGCAAATTGCCGTCGAAGCCGATTTCAAACGCGAACTGAAATCTCGCTATTCGATTGTCTTTAATAATCTTTTCACGATTACAAATATGCCGATTGCGCGGTATCTCGACTGGCTGCGGCGTTCTAAAAACGAAAAGGCGTATATGCAGAAATTAGTCAACGCATTTAATCCGGCGACGATTGCCGGATTGATGTGCCGCAACCAAATCAGCGTGGATTGGCGCGGTTTTTTGTATGACTGCGATTTTAATCAGATGCTCGAACTAAAGGCGGCGGAAAATTTGCCGCAAACTATTTTCGAGTTCAATCCGGTCAAATTCAAAAATCGGCGAATCGTGACGGCAAATCATTGTTTCGGCTGCACGGCGGGCGCGGGTTCAACGTGCGGCGGAGCGGTTTCCTAAAAAACAAGAATCGGCTTTGCCCGCCATATCGTGAATTCGGCAGAATCGTCAAACCATTTTTCTTTCAAAATCCCATTTCGGATAAAGAATTCCGAAATGGGATTTTTTACACATATCTCGGCTATATACCGAATGTGTAAATTTTGTGAAGATTGACTGAATGGCTTTATCTATACATATTCACGAAGTAAACACTTTCAAGTAATAGAATCACCAAGTAAATACTTTCAGTTAATGAAGTCATTACTTGAAAGTATTGTCATAAAATTTCGCGCTCTTTTATTTTCAATAAGATAGAAAAATGTTATTGATAACACTTTTAGTTAAACGGACAGTTATAGTTATAATCCTTAACTCAACGTGATATGATTTTATTCTAGCTCAACGCGCGCGGTAGAATTGTAGAATTTATGAAAGTTTTATTCATTTATCCCGAATTTCCCGATACCTATTGGAGTTTCAGACACGCGCTCGCCTTTGAAGGCAAGCGTTCCGCATTCCCGCCTTTGGGGCTGCTGACCATCTCCGCCATGCTGCCCGAAAATTGGGAAAAACGGCTGGTCGATATGAATATCGAGCCGCTCGCCGAAACGGATTTGGATTGGGCGGACATAGTTTTTTTGAGCGCGATGCTTGTCCAGAAAGATTCCCTGCTGGATGTTATTAAAAAATGTAAAGGGCGCGGAAAGCGTGTGGTCGTCGGCGGACCTTTTGTTTCCACCGCGCGCGAAGATTTAGCGGCAGACCACATTTTTATAGGCGAAGCCGAACACACCCTGCCGGAATTTCTGCGCGATTTTGAACTCGGCATTCCGCAAAAAATTTATCGCGTCGCCGAAAAGCCGGATTTAACCGCCACGCCGGTTCCAGATTTTAAATTAGCGAAACTCGACCGCTACAGCGCGATGTCTGTGCAGTATTCGCGCGGCTGCCCGTTTCAATGCGAGTTTTGCGATATCATCGAAATTTACGGGCGCGTTCCGCGAACCAAATCAAACGTGCGGATGCTTGCCGAATTGGACGCGCTTTATGCGGCGGGCTGGCGCGGGATGGTTTTTATAGTGGACGACAATTTTATAGGCAACAAGCGCAATGTCAGAAAGTTTTTACCGGAACTGGTCGAATGGTCGAAACGCAGCGGTTTCCCGTTTTCCTTTATCACCGAAGCGAGCGTCAACTTAGCGGAAGACGACCGATTGCTCGAAATGATGCGGGAGGCGGGCTTTCGCCGCGTTTTTCTCGGCATCGAAACGCCGGTCGAAGAAAGTCTCAAGGAAGCAAACAAAGGACAGAATACGCGGCGCGATTTGCTCGAATCCGTGCGGAAAATTCAATCTTACGGGATGGAAGTAATGGCGGGTTTCATTGTCGGTTTTGACAACGACCCGGAGGATATTTTCGAGCGGCAAATCCAATTTATACGCGAGAGCGCGATTCCGCTGGCGATGGTCGGATTATTAACCGCTCTGCCCGATACGCAGCTCTGGCGGCGGCTCGAAAAAGAAGGCAGGCTGCTGCAGGAAAGTTCCGGCAACAATACGGATTGCTCTCTGAATTTTATTCCAAAAATGGACGCGCCGCGTTTAATCGAAGGCTATAAACAGATTTTACGGACGATTTACGGTTCGCGCGAGTATTACGAACGGGCTTTGAATTGTCTGGGTCGAATTGTCCAGGACGCGCCCGCCCCGCGCCGCGCCGGATTGACGGGCGAGGCGGCATCGCTTGTCCGCGTCGTTTTGAAACTCGGAATTATTGACGGCGAACGGTTGGAATTTTGGCGGTTTATGCGCCGCGCCGTCACAGAACACCGCAGTTACCTGGCGCAGGCGGTGACGCTCGCGGCGATGGGCTATCATTTTCGCAGATTGACGGAAGATTACTGCCAATGACGACTGTAAATCAGCCAACAGCACTCATTCGGGAAAAAGCCTTCGCGCTCGAAGGCGCGGCGGATGAAATTCTCGCGCTGGTCGGCGACGCGCGTTTTGTTTTAATCGGCGAAGCCTCGCACGGCACGCACGAATTCTATAAATATCGCGCCGAAATCACGAAAAGATTGATTGCGGAAAAAAAATTTTCGGCGGTCGCCGTCGAAGCCGATTTTCCAGACGCTTATCGCGTCAATCGTTTTGCGCGCGGCGCGGGGCGCGATAAAACGGCGGAAGAATCATTAACGGATTTTCAGAGATTTCCGCTCTGGATGTGGCGCAATCTGGACGTTTTGGATTTTGTCCTTTGGCTGCGGGCGCATAACGATAAACTGGGCGTAAACGAGCGCGTCGGCTTTTACGGCATCGATTTATACAGCCTGCATTCTTCGATTCAAGCCGTTTTAAATTATCTGGACAAAACCGACCCGGAAGCCGCGAGCCGAGCGCGTTATCGTTATTCTTGCTTCGACCACTACGGCGAAGACGCGCAGCGTTACGGCTATGCGGCGAGTTTCGATTTGTCGAAATCATGCGAAACGGAAGTCATACGCCAACTGACCGATTTGCGGAAACGCGCTTACGATTATATGAACCGCGACGGTTTTGTCGCCCGCGACGAATATTTTTACGCCGAGCAAAACGCGCGGCTCGTTAAAAATGCCGAAGAATATTACCGCGAGATGTTTCACGGGCGCGTGTCGAGTTGGAATTTGCGCGACCGCCATATGACTGAAACTTTGATTGCTTTAGCGGCACATCTGGAAACGCAGAATCTGCCGCCGAAAATCGTCGTCTGGGCGCATAATTCTCATTTGGGCGATGCCCGCGCGACCGATATGAGCAGGAGCGGCGAATGGAATGTCGGACAGCTTATCCGCGAAAAATACAAAAACGAAACCGTCAATATCGGTTTTACAACGTATACCGGAACGGTCACGGCAGCGTCGAATTGGGATGAACCGGCGCGGCTTAAAAAAGTTCGGGAAGGAATGAAGGATTCGTATGAAAATCTCTTTCACCAAACCGGACTGCCGCGATTTTTTCTGAATCTGCGCGACGAAGAAATTAAAAACGCTTTGAGCGAGCCGCTTTTAGAACGCGCCATCGGCGTGATTTATCGCCCCGAAACCGAGCGCGCCAGTCATTATTTTTACGCCAATCTGCCAAGCCAATTCGACGGCGTGATTCACTTTGACGAAACCCGCGCCGTCGAGCCTCTGGACCGCGTTTCAAGCCGGACTCACGAAGACGCGCCCGAAACTTTCCCCGAAGGAGTTTAATAATTTATGAGAACTTTAACGCCTCGCAGCCTTTATACTTTTGACACATCGTTCTTTAAAAGATAAAATTTCCCTTTTGTTATTCTTGCCCGAATAATATCTATCTCGACTAAAGGAGTTTTTACAATTGAGCAACGCAAATTTTTTATTTACTTCGGAATCGGTGACCGAAGGTCATCCAGACAAAATCGCCGACCAGATTTCGGATGCCGTTTTGGATGCGATTCTGGAGCAGGACCCAAACGGCAGAGTGGCTTGTGAAACATTGGTGACGACCGGTTTAGCCGTCATTGCCGGTGAAATTACGACCAACGCCAGAGTGAATTACAAACAAATCGTTCGTGACACGATTAACGATATTGGCTATAACAACGCCAGTTACGGCTATGACTGCAACACTTTGAGCGTGATGGACGCGGTCGGCACGCAGTCGCCCGACATCGCGCAGGGCGTGGACACGGGCGGCGCGGGCGACCAGGGTTTAATGTTCGGGTTTGCCTGCAACGAAACAAAAGAATTGATGCCGCTCCCGATTCAACTGGCGCATAATTTAACCAAGTCACTTTCCGACGCGCGCCGCAGCGGCGAACTTCCCTACCTGCGCCCTGACGGAAAATCGCAGGTCACGATTGAATACCGCGACGGTCTGCCGTTTCGCGTCGAAGCCGTCGTTATCTCGACGCAGCACGCCGACGAAGTAACGACTGAACAACTTCGCGCGGACATTCTGGAAAAAGTTATCAAGAAAACTGTTCCGGCGGAACTTTTGGACGAAAACACAAAATATCACATCAACCCGACCGGACGTTTCGTCATCGGCGGTCCGATGGGCGATGCCGGTTTAACGGGACGCAAAATTATTGTTGATACTTACGGCGGCTATGCTCCGCACGGCGGCGGAGCATTCAGCGGCAAAGACCCGACGAAGGTTGACCGCTCGGCGGCTTATATGGCGCGTTATATCGCAAAAAATATTGTTGCGGCGGGCTTGGCAGATAAATGCACCGTCCAGCTTGCCTACGCCATTGGTGTCGCCGAACCCGTCTCGGTTTTGGTGGAGACGCACGGCACGGGCAAAGTTGACGAAGGCAGATTGTCGGAACTCGTCCGCAAGCATTTTCAATTGAACCCGAAAGGCATTATCGAAACTCTGGATTTGCGGAAACCGATTTTCAAGGAAACCGCCAAGTTCGGACATTTCGGACGCGACGGATTTTCGTGGGAAAAAACCGACAAGGCAGAGATTTTGCGAACCGAAGCCGAATCGAACGGCGCGGCGACGGCTTCGAGCTAATTTTTAAGGGATTTTACCGCCGAGACGCGGAGGAGACGCAAAGAGAAAAATAAAATAAAAACCTCTGCGTCTCCGCGTCTCGGCGGTGGCAAATAAAGGAATATTAATTATATGGCAAAAGAAAGAATTTCAATGGAATACGATATTAAAGACATTAGTCTTGCGCCGCAAGGCAAACAAAGAATTGAATGGGCAGACCGCGAAATGCCCGTTTTGCGCTTGATTCGTGAGCGTTTCGAGCAGGAAAAACCGCTCGCGGGCATCAAACTTGTCGCCTGCGCTCATATCACGACCGAAACCGCGAATCTGGCGCGGACGCTGCAAGCGGGCGGCGCGGAATCGGTTTTAATCGCCTCGAATCCGCTTTCGACGCAGGACGACGTGGCGGCATCCTTAGTCGCCGATTGGGGCATTCCGGTTTTCGCCATCAAAGGCGAATCAACCGAAACTTATATGCGCCATCTACGCAACGCGCTCGAAACAAATCCGAATATCATTATTGACGACGGCTCGGACGTGGTGGCGACGATGCTCAAAGAGAAAAAAGAATTGTCGGAAAAAATTATCGGCACGACCGAAGAAACCACGACCGGCATTGTTCGTCTCGAAGCGATGGCGAAAGCCGGAGTTTTGACTTTTCCGGCAATGGCTGTCAACAACGCGCAAACCAAGCATTTTTTTGATAATCGCTACGGCACGGGGCAATCAACTTTAGACGGAATTATCCGCGCAACCAATATTTTGCTTGCCGGAAAAAACTTTGTCGTCGTCGGCTACGGTTGGTGCGGTAAAGGCTGTGCGATGCGCGCGCGCGGGCTTGGCGCAAACGTTATTATTACTGAAATTGACCCGATTAAAGCCATCGAAGGCGTGATGGACGGTTTCCGCGTCATGCCGATGTCGGAAGCGGCGAAAATCGGCGATTTCTTTGTCACCGTCACCGGCAATCGTCACGTTATTGACAAAGAACATTTCGAGTCAATGAAGGACGGCGCGATTGTCGCCAATAGCGGACATTTCGATTTGGAATTAAATCTCGAAGCCTTGCGCGAAATGTCGGACTCGGTTGAAAAACGCCGCCCGTTTGTCGAAGAATACAGAGGCAAAAACGGCAAAAGCGTGATGGTTCTCGGCGAAGGTCGTCTAATTAATTTGGCGGCGGCGGAAGGTCATCCGGCGAGCGTCATGGATATGTCGTTTGCTAATCAAGCTCTTTCGGCTGAATATTTAGTCAAGAATCAAGGCAAACTCGAAGGCGGTGTTCACGTTCTGCCTGCGGAAGTCGATCAGGAAATCGCTTCATTGAAACTTCGCGCGCTCGGCGTTTCGATTGATACGCTGACACCGGAAATGCTCGAATATATGAACAGTTGGGAAACCGGCACTTAGATTTAACGCGAGTTCGGGATAAGAAGAATCTCAACGCAGAGTTTTTAAGTAAAAAGGCGCAAAGGCAAAAGGAGAAAATATTTTCTCCTTTTGCCTTTGCGCCTTTTTACTTCGCTTTCTTTACCTGCTTTGATCTGTCATGACAATTTATTACGGCAGTTCGGCAAGCCAGATGCTGCCGAACTATCGGTCGGACTGTGCATACAGTATTTGTTTTTCGTCGGCGGACGCGCTCAAGCCTGAGTAGAAAGTCAACGGCGGTTTGTCGACTGTCACGACGACTCGATTTTGCTTAGTCGTAAAATCGTAAAACCTGATTTCGTACTCGGCATCTGACGAATTTTGCGTCAGATAGTAAATACCTTGCGGAACTAACGTCCACGAACGCCAGTAACCGGCATCAGCCAGTTGCGGGACGGGAAATTCTTCGATGCCGTCCGTTCGGATGCTCCAGAGTCCGTTTGCGCCGCCGCCTTTGGAATAAAAAACAGTGTTTCTGTCGGGAGCGGCGAATGATTGAAACGCTCCGTTTTTAGTCATCTGTAAAGGCTCGTTGCTTCCGTCCGCCGGAATTTTATAAAGCTGATTTTCGCCGCTCCGGTTAGATTTGAAATAAATCGTTTGACCGTCAGGACTCCACGCCGGTAAAACATTGTGAAACTTGCCGCCGGTCAAACGATTCGGCTCGCCGCCGTCAGCGGAAATCTCCCACAAGTTCGGTCGCTCGCTCGCTCGTTTTGAAATAAAAAGGATTTTTTTTTCCGTCCGCGCTCCACGCCAGACTGTTAATGTAGCTTTCGTCAAAAGTCAGATGACAGGTGATTTAATCTTTTTTGCTACTGAACCCACGCTTTTTTATGTGCGGATTCTCGATAAAAGATACCCGCCGAGAACGGCGAATAATGCCAGCGGACACCAGACGGCAATTTTTGGCAACAGAAGTCCGCTGCTTCCAAACTGCTCGAACACGCTCGTAATTCCCGTAAATAAAAGCCACAATCCGACGGCGTAACCGATGGTCAAAACTCTTCCCTTACGGCTCAGAGAGAGGGCGAACGGGGCGGTGAAAAGCGTCACAATCAGCGGTAGAAAAGGCGTGGCGTATTTTTTTTCGAGCGCGACGGCAAAGTTTCTCCGTTCGCTGTCGGATGCTGTGTTTTCCAACTGCTCGCGCGTGTCAGCAGAGTTTAAATGATTCGGCTTTTCGACCGTCTGATTAAAAGGATTGTAATTTTCCGTCAGGACAAAATCCGACGAAGGAATCGTTTCCGTCTGCGGAACATCGTTCGTCCAGGTTGTTTTGTCCGCGCCGCTCAAGAATCTGATGCCGCCTTTTTCCCAACTTGCCGCGTCGGTTTTGAAAATTGACTGAAGTTTTATTCCGTCCGAAGCCAGTTGATAAACCGTCAGATTGGTTACTTTGCGGCGGTCGTTTTCAGGCTGGTTGATGTCCGGCAGATTAAACGAGTAAATCCGATTTTCGCTCGCTACCCAGTATTTACCGTTGTTTGCCGCCAGCACACCTTTATTTTTTATCTGCGCGCGGAGCGTATCTTGAATCTGATTCGTTTTCGGCAAAAGCCTCTCCTGCAATTCCCAGTTAACACAACCGATGACCATCATCAGCGCGAAACATGGGAAAAGCAGACGGTAGATGCTCTGCCCGCTGGCAGTCCAGACGACCACTTCGTTTTGCCTGGATTTAATGACGTAAGTTGCCAGCGTCGCCACCATCAGAGCCGACGGCGAAATTTGAAGATACACAAATGGAACTAGAAAAATCAGATATTTGCTCAAAAGCGAAACGCCGTGCGGGATAATTCCGGCAAATCTCCACAATTCAAACGCTGTGAAAATCGTATAAACTACGGTCAGAAATCCGACGGTCAGAAAGAAATATTTAAGCAGGTCGGAAATAATATCGAAATCCAAAATTCCGGTCGTCAGATTAGCGAGAGTATTCCTGCGGTTTATTTTTAGTCTATTCTGAAAACGTCTGAAATCTATTTTTTTAAAAAACCCGCCGATTGTCCCCGCCAGAAAAAATCTCTGTGAAAGAAAAAACCAGAATATTGCCAGACAAGTCACGACGACCGGCAGCAAACTTGCCGTAAAGACGTTGATTGTTTCGATTCTGGCTAACTGCTCGCCCAGCAGCGCGAGCAGATAATAAACAATCAAACTCAAGAGCGCGAGAAAAATTCCGAATCCTTTTCCGCCGCGATTAAATCTCAAAATCAGTGCCGCGCCGAGCAGCGCGAAAAGCAGCGGCGTGATTGAAAGTATTATTCTACGCTGCCAGAGAATATAGGCTTCCGTTTTTTCCTTTCCGGTTTTCGATTCGGCATATTTGGAAAGTTCCGAAAGACCCAATTCTTCGGGAGTTTCTTCCGTCTTGCCGATTTGTTCGACTAGTTCCCCGCGCTTAGTTTTTATCGCAAACCGGAGATTTTCGACTTTTTCCGAAGAAAAATTACGATAGGGTTTCGCAATCGAAAATGTCGTTACAGAGGCGTTGCCGAGAACTAGTTCCGAAGTCTCACCTTCCGCGTCAATTCGTCCATTTTTTGACGTTATCAGACGCGCTTGTCCGGTATCTTTATCTTCGTTGTAAATAAAGATATTTTCCCAGGTGCCGCTCTCGATGTCGCCACTTTTGACATAAATGGTAAACCCCTGGATTTCGGTATTGAAAACTCCGGGTTCAATCGGCGATTCGAGTTTGTAGAGAGCGGCTTGCAGCGCGACTTTGCGGGCTAACTGCGCCGCCAGCGGAACGCCTTTGAGATTGATTGAAAAGGCAAAAACGGACAATAATAATCCGAGAAAAACCACCGGCACAACAATTTGAAAATTGCCGACTCCGGCGGCGCGCACGGCAATCAATTCGCTGTCGCCCTGCATTTTTGACAACCCGATAATCACGCCGATTAAAACTGCCATCGGGCAGGTAAAGGCAATAACGTTCGGAACGAGCGCGGCGGTTAACTGCCAGACTAGGTTTGCCGGAATCTGCGTGTTAAAAAAAATGTCGGAATAACGGCTGGCTTGCTGCACGAAAAGAATCACGCTCAACAACAGCCAGACGAAAACAAAATACGGCAGTGTCGTCTGAAAAATGTATCTGGCGATTGACGGGCTGAAGCGTTTCATGAATATGAGTATTAAAGATTTGCGGCGACCAGCACTCTCTCGCCGACTGTTTCTTTGCCGAGAATATGCGCGATGATTTTTTTCAACGCGCCGGAAACCGCTCTGACCCGTTCGATTTTGCCGCTCGTGATTTCGATAAACTTAGCGGGCGAAACCGTCTGGCTCAACATAAAAATCTGTCGTTCTTCGGGCGCGACGATGATTCCGCTGCGACTTTTCCGGCAATTCTGACAAAGCAGGTGAAAATTTATTTGCAAATTAGCGGTTTCCGTTGCCGTTAATTCTCTTTGACAGTTATCACACTTGCCCCAAAACGGCAGATAACCGGCAAGCCGCAGCAGCCAAATCTCGAAATAAAGCACAATGCTGTCAAGGCTTTGCGGATTTTCGGCGGCAGCCTCTAAACAAGCTTTCGCCATCCGGTAAAGCCTCTCATTCGGCTCGTGCGGCGGCGCGAAATCAATTAAAATATCCGTCAGATACGAAAATTTTTGCAGGAAATTCGGGTTGCTGGCTTGCTCGAAAAACGATTTTTTCATTTCGATTTGCCGGATTGAAACCAGTTCCCTTTCTTCCTTTTGGTAAAAAGTTAAATCGACAATCGTGAATGGTTCGAGGCTGCCGCCGAAACGACTTTTCAGGCGTTTCGCGCCCTTCGCCACGCCACGCACCAAACCTTGCGCCCGCGTCAGACAAACAATAATTTTGTCCGCCTCAGCCAGCGAGTAACTTTTTAAAATCAAACTTTCGGTTTCAACTAAAGCCATGTACCATTTCCTTCTATTTCCAGGGAATAAAATAAAAAATCCACGCCAGAACCAGACTGACGACGACAAACTGCACAAAAACTTTTACACCATATAACACCCTGGTTCTGACATCGCCGGTCGAGAAAACTCCGAAAGCGGCAGCCGTAAAAAAAGCAAAGCCGATTAAATACAAAAAATGAATCATTCCTTTCTCCCCTGCGAAATATCTACGGCATCCATCGCGGCAAGATAATTCAGCAATCCGGCAACTTCCAGAAATCTGCCGCCATATTCGAAGGTCGCCCATGAAGCCGCATTCGCCGGAGGATTTTGAGCTAAAAACCAATTAATCAAAAAACCCAGCCCGTTGCCGAATTTGGCAAAAATATCTAACAGGTAAAGTAAAAAGCCGTCTTTGAAACCGTAGCCCGGATAATACGCGCCGCCGCTGGCGATACCGATGATAAACATCGCCCAAATAACAATACCGATAATTAAACCGCGCCGCCACGCTCCCTGTTTTACATGCCCGACTCCCGGCAGAAACCAGGAAATCAAAGCTATTATTATAGAATTACTCATTGTTACCCGCCTGTTTTTCTTAATCTCTTTATTTAAATGTCTGATTGTCGACAATTTAAAATCGACTTAACAATCTTCAGCTAAATTATTGATTGTAAAACGATAAAATATCTAGAAAACACTTTAGGTTCAATACAAAAGATATTTTTCGCGTATTTCTTTAAAACCTTTTAAATCTTCGTTCCAGGATTTTTCGATTTCACCCAGCTCAATTCCCTGTTCAAAGGCTTCGCGTAATTTAGTCGAACCGTGAATCACGTCAAACGGATTTCGGTCATAAACATATTCGTATGGCGGAACTTTCCATTTAAAATCATCTGGATACATATCGAAAATCGTCTTCGACATGGCTATTCCGGTAATGACGGGTTTGAAAACTTCCCGGTCGGTGACGTGTATAAATACGCCGCCGCAGGCTTTCCCTGCAAATTTCTGGAACGTCGGCATAAATTCGACGGCTCGAAAAATTACGCCGCCAAGTTGAAGTTGATTCAAATGGTCGGCGAGTTCTTTGGAATTTATAAAAGAAGCTCCGATGATTTCAAACGGTCTGGTTGTGCCGCGTCCTTCGGAAACCTGTGTTCCTTCAAAATAGACCGTTCCGGGAAAAACAACCGCCGTATCGTTAGTCGGCATATTCGGCGAGGGCATTACCCAGGGAGCGTCCGTTTCGTCATAAAAATCTCCGCGCGACCACTCATCCATTACCACAACTTCCAACTCGCAATTGATTGAAAATTCAACATTAAACAATTTTGCGAGTTCTCCGGCTGTCAACCCGTGACGCATCGGAATCGGATACATTCCGACAAAAGATTCATGACCGATTTCCAAAATGTTACCTTCAACATCCCTTCCGTTTATAGGGTTAGGTCGGTCAAGCACGAACATTTTTTTTCCATATTTGGCACAAGCCCGCATCGCGTTTGCCATCGTATAAATAAATGTATAGACGCGACAGCCAACATCCTGTAAATCAAATACTAAAGCATCCAAACCTGATGTCATACTTTCAGTCGGTTCGCGGGTTTCGCTATATAAAGAATAGATTGGTCGCTTCGTTATTTTATCCGTCGCGTGAGATGTCTCGACCATGTTATCCTGCACGTCGCCGCGGATACCGTGCTGCGGTCCGAAAAGCGCAGCCAGATTTATTTCTGGATGTTCAAAAAATAAATCCGCCGCGTGCCGAAACTCGTGATTGACCGTCGCCTGATTGCAAATCAAACCGACGCGCAAATCGCCAAAGTATTTTTTAGGATTTTCTAAAACCTTTTCTAATCCGAGTTTAACCGGCTTGCGTTGAAGTTTTACCATAGATTATTTTATCTGCATTTTTCGATAAACAATTCAAAGATTTTGCGCGATAAATCTTCAGTCTTCCAATTAACTTCGGGATGCCATTGAACGCCTAAAACAAAATGATTTTGGCGCGTATCTTCGATGCATTCAACCACTCCGTCTTTTGCCCGCGCCGTGATTTTCAAATTCTTTCCGGCTTCTTTTACCGATTGATGATGCGAAGAATTAACTTTAACATTTTTTGATGTTATTAGACTCGATAAAACGCTTTCTTTTTCGACCTCAATCGAATGCGAATTTCGGTCGAGCGGCGCAAGCTGCGAATGCTGCAAGGAATTCGCAACTTGCGATTCGATGTCCTGTATCAAACTTCCGCCGCGCGAAACATTCAAAACCTGCATCCCGAAACAAATTCCCAAAACCGGCAAATTTCTCTTTTCGGCTTCCTCTAAAACCATTAAATCCGTTTCATCTTTTTCCGTTATGACGCGACCGAGTTTTGGGTGCGGCTCTTCGTCGTAACGCAAAGGTTCGACATCCGTATCACATCCCGGCAGCAGAATTCCGTCCAGATTTTTGACGGCTTCGGCAATATATTTTTTATCGGGAATAAGACTTAAATGAAACGGAATCGCGCCTAATCCGGCAAGTGCCTCGCTGTAATCGCATCCTAAATAAAAACGGCGTGTAGGAAGTTCCAGACGCATCGTAATTCCGATTTTCGGTTTCATAAACTTTACAATGTTCAACCAAAAACCCCGCGTCTGTCAATTTGAGCATTTCAGCCGAAACCTTTATCATAAAATTTTGCTTTATGAAGATACGTTCGACAACCGTCCTGCTCGTGCAGAAAGACGGAAAACTTGCGATGGCGGGCGACGGGCAGGTCACGCTGGGCGAAACCGTCATTAAGGGAAACGCCCGAAAGGTGCGCCGTATTTACAACAACAAAGTGCTGGTCGGATTTGCCGGAGCGACCGCCGATGCTTTTTCGCTGCTCGCGCGTTTCGAGACTAAATTGGAACAATATCAGGGACAGCTTGAACGCGCCGCTATTGAATTAAGCAAAGACTGGCGCACGGACAAAATTCTGCGCCATCTCGAAGCGTTGCTGATTGTAGCCGACGCGACCAATGCGTTTCTGATTTCCGGCAAAGGCGATGTCATTTCATCCGACGAAGGGCTTTTGTCGGTCGGTTCGGGCAGCATGTATGCGCTGGCGGCGGCGCGCGCTCTAAAAAAGCACACCGCTCTTTCGGCGAAGGAAATTGCCGAAGAATCTTTGCGAATTGCCGGAGAAATCTGTATTTATACAAACTCCAGCATTATTGTCGAAGAAATTTGATTCCGATATTTTGAAAATAACGATTACTAAAATTTTTAGTTTTACACAAATATAATGCCGATTTATTTAAGCGGAGATGTTAGAGACGCTCCGAAACAACCGAAACTTGACGATTTAACGCCGCGCGAGATTGTCGCCGAACTGGATAAATATGTGGTCGGGCAGACCGCCGCTAAACGCGCCGTCGCCGTCGCGCTTCGTAATCGCATCCGCCGACAGAAACTTCCGCCGGAAATTGCCCGCGACGTTTTGCCAAAAAATATTTTGATGATTGGCTCGACGGGAGTCGGAAAAACCGAAATCGCGCGGCGGCTTGCAAGGCTCGCCAATTCGCCTTTTATCAAAATTGAAGCCTCAAAATTTACAGAGGTCGGCTATGTCGGACGCGATGTCGAGAGTATGATTCGGGAACTGGCGGAGTTGTCGGTTGAAATGACAAAACAGGCGGCTTTCGAGGAAGTCCGAGGACGCGCCGAGCAAAATATCGAGGAGAAAATTCTGGACATCTTGCTTCCGTCGTCAAGTTATTCCGCAAATTTCGATGATGAAAATCAACCTGAAAAGGTTAACCGCACCCGCGAAAAACTTCGTGAACAATTGAAAAGTGGCGAACTCGACGAACGTCCGGTTGAAATCGAGGTGCAGGAACGCGGAACGCCGATGATTGATATTGTCGGCGGACAGGGCATGGAAGAAATGGGCGTAAATTTCGGGGATATGCTCGGAAATATGTTCCCGAAAAAAACCAAGCGGCGGAAGATAAAAATTGCCGAAGCTCACAAATATCTCTTGCGCGAGGAACAGGAAAATTTAATCGATATGGACGCTGTCACGCGCGCGGCAATTGAAAAGGTCGAAAATTCAGGAATTATTTTTCTGGATGAAATTGACAAAATTGCCGGGCGCGAAAACGGTTCAGGCTCGCCCGATGTTTCGCGCGAAGGCGTGCAGCGCGACCTTTTGCCGATTGTCGAAGGAACGACCGTCAACACGCGCTATGGAATGATTAGCACCGAGCATATTCTTTTTATCGCCGCCGGTGCTTTCCATGTTTCCAAGCCTTCGGATTTAATTCCTGAAATTCAAGGGAGATTCCCGATTAGAGTTGAGTTAGAACCCTTAACCATCGAAGACCTTAAGCGCATCTTAATCGAACCTAAGAATTCGCTTATTAAGCAGTATCAACTACTGCTTAAGACTGAAGACATTGACTTAAACGTAACCGAAGACGCAATTCAAACAATCGCCGAGATGACCGCCGAAATCAATCAAAACACAGAAGATATAGGCGCACGGCGGCTTCATACCCTGCTGGAAAAACTTCTCGAAGAAATCAGTTTTCTCGGAAGCGAAATTGAAAATAAAGCCCAAAAAGTCGATGCGGACTACGTCAGAGACCGTCTCGCGGATTTGGTTAAAAACCAGGATTTGAGCCAGTATATTTTGTAGCATTATTCAACCGCTTAAGTGGAGTTTAAGTCTATTAAAAAACAAACAAAGATTTAATGATTAAAACAATATTAACGTTTACTTTATCTGCTTTGCTTATCCTTAGCGGATGTGGCAAAAGAAAACCGCCATTGCCGCCGATTGAGCGCGTTCCGCAGCGCGTCGAAATCTCAGGCTTTCAGCGCGGCAATAAAGTTAATCTCGTTTGGACAATGCCCGCCCGCAACGCGCCCGGCGGCAGCGTCCTCAATATCAGCCGCGCCGATATTTACAGGCTGGCTGAACCTGTTAATTCGACAATTTCTTTAACTGAAGACGAATTTGCTTCGCGCAGTAATTTGATTGCTTCTCTTCCAATTACAGATGCCGACTTTGCGCGGAAACAACTAAAATTCACAGACGAACTGGAATTTGCGGGGCAGCCCGTCCGTCTTCGCTACGCCATCCGTTTTGTCAATGACTCCGGTCAAAAAGCCGCTTTTTCCAATTTTTTACTGATAGAGCCGACAGCTAAAGTCGCATCCGCCCCTTCCAACGTTTCCGCGAAAGTTTCACAGAACGCGATTTTGTTGGACTGGAAATCTCCTGAAACAAATGTGGACGGCTCGAAACCGGCGAATATTCTCGGCTATAATATTTATCGAAGTTCTTCGGAGAATGAAACCGCCGGACTTTTAAATAAAACTCCGGTTACGAAAACAGAGTTTGCCGACGAGTTTTTTGATTTTAAGACAAGATATTTTTATTTTGTCCGCGCGGTTTCGTTGGGAAATAACGGCGAGCCGGTCGAGAGCGCGGAGTCTAACATAATTGAAGTATCGCCGAAAGACACATTTGCGCCATCCGCGCCGACGGCGATTACGATTGCCGCCGCGCCTTCGAGCCTTTCGATTTTCTTTGCCGTCAATCCCGAAAAAGACGTTGCCGGTTACCGGATTTACCGCTCGGAAAACCCGGATCTGACGAAAACGGGCTGGCAGCTTTTGACCAAAGAATTGCTGACGACCAACACTTTCCAAGATACCAGAGTTGAATCCGGCAAAACTTATTATTATTATCTGACGGCGGTTGATACTGCCGGAAACGTTAGTGAACCTTCGGAAGTCGTCTCCGAAACCGCTCCATAAAAACTATGAAAATTTGTCGTTTTTTACATCTGGGGAAAATCAAATACGGCGGTCTGCAAGGCGATAATGTGTTTCCGTTGGACGAGTTGGGAAATTATCAAAGCGGCGATAGCGAAGTTGTTTTGAAAGATTTTCTAAATGTTTCCGAAATACAATTTCTTCCGCCGACCGTTCCTTCAAAAATTGTCTGCGTCGGTCGAAATTACGCCGAACACGCCGCCGAGTTGGGCAATGAAGTTCCAACAGAGCCGCTTCTTTTTTTGAAAGCTCCGTCGGCTCTGATAACCGACAACGAAACGATTAAAATTCCCTCCTCGTCGAATCAGGTTGAATACGAAGGCGAACTCGCTATAGTTATCGGACGCGGCTGTAGAAATTTAACCGAAGCCGACAATCCGTTCGATTATGTTTTCGGCTACGCCTGTCTGAATGATGTGACCGCCAGAGATTTGCAGCGCAAAGATGTGCAGTTTGCGCGGGCGAAATCTTTCGACACATTTTGCCCGGTGGGTTCGTTCATCGAAACCGAACTCGATACGTCGGATGTTCAAGTTGTGACCAGAGTCAACGGCTTCATTAAGCAAGATGGTCGCACTTCGCAGATGGTTTTTCCGGTTGATTATTTGATACGATATATTTCAAACCAGATGACTTTGCAGTCCGGCGACATTATTGCGACCGGAACTCCTTCGGGAGTTTCAAAATTAAACGCCGGAGACATTTGCGAAGTGGAAATCGAAGGAATCGGCATTTTGCGAAATCCGGTTAAACAAAAATGAAATGTCGCCCGAAATGCAATTTTAATTATTCCGATTTTCAAGGCGGCTGCTCTTGCCGACCGCTGGAGCGGCTCTCGGAATATCTGCTTTCAAGCGGAGACGCGCGATAAAAGATTGATGATTGCCGGTCTGACTATTCTCGCCGTCAATCTTATTTAATTTTTAGTTCCAAACGATAATTTTAGACAGGAGTAAAGTAATGAAATTTTTTATAGATACAGCCAATTTGGATGAAATAAAGGAAGCCAGCGAAATGGGTTTGATTGACGGCGTGACGACAAACCCGTCGCTCATCGCCAAGGAAGGAAGCAAAATTGATTTTAAAAAGCACATTGCCGCCATTTGTAAAGTCGTCACCGGCGACGTTTCGGCGGAAGTAACGAGTCTCGACACAAAAGGAATGCTTGAGGAAGGACGAGAGCTAGCGAAAATCGCGCCGAACGTCGTCGTTAAATGCCCTCTGACGCTGGACGGTTTAAAAGCCACTCGAACTCTGCGCGGCGAAGGAATCAAAGTCAACGTGACTCTATGTTTTTCTCCAGCCCAAGCACTTCTCGCGGCAAAAGCCGGAGCGACTTATATTTCCCCGTTTATCGGACGGCTCGACGACATCGCGCAGGACGGGATGCAGCTTGTCCGCGACATCATCCAGATTTATGATAATTATAGTTACACAACGGAAGTTTTAGCGGCTTCCATCCGTCATCCGATGCATATTGTTGATTGCGCTTTAGCGGGGGCGGATGTCGCTACAGTACCTTTCAAAATACTGACACAGCTTGTTAAGCACCCGCTGACCGATAAAGGATTAGAGTCATTCTTGAACGACTGGAAGAAAATCGGCAGAAAGTAAATAAGTTCTGAAATAGATTGTTTTTTGAAAGGCATAATTATAATTATGCCTTTCGTTTTGGCGTATAGCCGAGATAAGGCAAAAAATAGGAACTTTGGTTTAACACCGTTGTTCTAACATTATTTATTCAGCGAAAAAGTATATTCGATTCCTAGCGGAGGCGGAATTTGGTTTAAATCGACAACGTAATCCCCAAATCGTTTGATATGTTTGGTCAGATAGGGACTTAAAGTTTTCAAGTCTTCAGCCGTCACTTGAAATCCATCCTTTATCAATTTTTCGATAATTCTTGTCTGGTCAATAACGTTTTGAAAAATCACGGCATCGGCAATCAGTATATCGTATTTGACCGCCTTTTCCTGCTCTTCCGGGTCGTTTTCCCAAATCGTCGCCTCGCCGCCGAAATAAAACCATTTGACGAAACCGTTAAAGGCTTCAGCCTTGTTGGTCTGAGCGTGGATTTCCTCGCGCATTTCCGGGTCGGAGATATATTTGAGCAGAAAAATCGTTCTGACCACTCGTCCCAATTCACGATAGGCTTGGTAAAGCCGGTTGCGACGGCTGTAATTCGAGAGTTTTCTGAGCAAAGTTGAAGGCAAAACCTTTCCGGCTTTGATTGATAACACAACCTGCATCAAATCCTGCCAGTGCGTTTCGATCAATTCCCAGTCAACGCAGTCGCCGAACAAGTTATCAATATGCTTATATTTCTTCTTTTTGTCGGGACGATAAAAGACTAAATCCTTAATGTTCCGAATGCGCGGCTGAAGCTCGATGCCGAGCAGATATGACAAACCGAAGATCGGAGCGGACTGCCCCTGCGTGTCGGCGTGAACGGTATCGGGATGGGGGATGTCATGGAAATTGTGTAAATCACAAATCAGCTAAAATGGCTGAAGGAGATTTAGACAAATGGAATAGGAGTTACGCAGTTGAACGCAAATTCAACAATTTACGGGACTTTTTGAGGTAATGCATTACCGCAAGTCTTCTGTTTTCAATGAAGACTTATTTAATAATGTTTCAATTGCATAACTCCTAATATAAATTAGCTGTAAGTAAAAAGCCCGCGTTGTTTTTAGGCAACGCGGGCTTTAAATTTTTCAGACTACGAAGAATCTAGAAAAGGAATTTGATTCCGAACTGCAACGTGCGCGGGTCGCGTGTTCCGGTCACCTGACCGAAAGTCGATGTCCCGGCGGCTGTAGCAAGCGTCGTAAAGTTCGTCGTGTTGAAGATATTGAACGCATCGCCGCGTAGCTGCAAATCCATTGATTCGCTGAACCGGATATTTTTAACCAGCGTGAAATCAAACCGGACGGTGCGCGGTCCGTTAACCACGCCGCGTCCCGAGCTTCCCGGAATTGCCGGAACGCCGGAAACCTGAAAAGCGGATGGAAACGCGCTCGTGTTGAAAAATTGCTGCTGCGTGTGCGGAGCGTTGGAATTTGGGTCGCCGATTATGTCAGGGCGCGGACCCGCCGCCGACGGTCCGAAGAAACCAATACCAGCCGGGTCAAAACCTCCGGTCACCGTAAAAGGCAATCCGGTTTGATAGGTAAAGATTCCCGACGACTCCCATCCGCCCAAAGCCTTTCCGACAAATCCGTTTTGCTTTCGGAAAAACGGCAATTCATAAATGTAATTGGCGGTCAAAACGTGCCGACGGTCAAGCGCGGCGCGTCCGGTTTCCGCTTTAATATTGTATGGATTTTGCGGCGCGCTGCTGCGGTCTGTTTGAGCGTCGGTGATAGCTTTCGAGAATGTATAAGCCAGATTGACTTGCGAACTACCGGAGAATCGTTGCTGCGCCGAAACCTGCAAGCTGTTATATCTCGAATTAAAAATCGGCTTGATGATATTAATTGCGCTATAGCCACGATAAGGGCGAATCTGGTTAATAAGCGTCGAACTGAGCAGCGGCGCGCCGGGCAGTTGACAGGGAACAAGAGTCGCTCCGGGTGTGGCAAGCGTGTTTGAACCCGTCGCGCAATTTTGTGTTAAAGCAAATCCGGGCGGAAGCAAATCAATGTCTATGATTCCGATCAGATTAGTTCCCTTCGAGCCGTAATAGCCGACGTCCAAAAATGTATTTTTGCCTAACTGCTGCTGCACGTCAAAAGAATAATCCTGCGTATAAGGCGTTTTATAGTTAGGGTCAACGGCGCGAATTGATTGACTGACGGAAAATCCTGAAGATTGACAAGCCCCCGTCGGGTCAATGCTGGTAAGCGAAACAAAACTTGGATTGCAACGCTGTTGATATGGCGGATTTGCGCCTAAGTTTTGCTCGAAAGTGCCGACCAATGTTTGTTCGTGATAAATTCCGTAGCCGGTGCGAATCGAAGTTCTTCCTTTGCCGAACGGGTCATAGGCAATCCCGACACGCGGCGCGAAATTGGTTTTTGAAACTTTAACAACATATTTTCCAAACGGCGAAACCGTCGGTCGGCAATCCGGCGGCAGCAGCGACGGAACATTCTGCGAGTTGATAATCAAACCATCACAGAAATTTCCCGTTCCGGCAACGCGAATTCCCGTTCCCGTAACTTGCGGGGCTTGCGCCAGATTGAATAACGACGGGTCAAAGTTTGTTAAATGCCCGTTTTTGTCATACGGTGAGCCGAAATATGAGTAGCGAACACCGTAGTAAAGAGTTAAATTCGAGCGAAGACGAAATTCGTCCTGCGCGTAACCTTCAAAATTCTGCTGCCGAAAATCAGCCGTCAAATCGAATTTGTCTTGCAAAAAGGTGGCATTTGAGCCGAGCAGGAAATTGGCGAAGGCTTGCAAATTCCCGGCATTATTCGTAGTAACGCATCCGGTAGTTGCTGTTTGTTGGGACGGAGCGCAAACGCTGCCTTGCACCGCGCCGGACGCGGCTAGAGCGGCATTCGTATTTGAAAAAGTGCTGAAAGAGCCTTGGTTACTGCCGCCTAAGGTATTTTCGTTTTTTCGATATTTTGAATAATCGCCGCCGAATTTAAAAGAGTGTCTGCCGGAAATCCACGTCAGGCTTGCTCCAAAATCATTTTTATTGGAGAAATTGTTGTATGGACCAAAAGCTGTCAGTCCATTGAAACCATTGCCGGTGATTGTCGGAATGCGGTCATCACCAGAGGCAAAAGGAAGCGGAACATTGACGGGCGTATTTGCTTTTGCCACTAAGCCAGTAGTGCGGCTTAAAATCGCGCCGTAGGCGTAGGTGTAACGTCCTTCGATAATAACGTTCGGGCTAACCACATAAGTCGTTTGAAAAGTATGTGTGCGTCCCGGCGAATCCGTCTGCGAAGTGGAAACACCTGGAATGGATGATCCCGAAGAGAACAAAGAGTTAATGTCGGTAGTCGGTATTTTATCTCTTTCGTAGCGATAAAAAGCCGACCAGTTTTTTGTAAAGCTGGTGTCTATCTTGACAATTTCCTGCCGGAAATCGGATATAGCACTGGCAGGAGCAACTAGTTGAAACGGAACTGCCGGATTATTCGGAAGCGGTATTCTGTTGTAGATATTCGTCAAATACGATTGCGCTACCGGATTAATCGCAGCGCGGCTCGCAAGCGGCGTTCCGGCTGGCAGAATATTGTTGCAAGTTCGCACCGAACCGACAATAGTCGCGCTTAAACAAATATCAATCGGGAAAATTCCCTGTCTTACTCCAGCATCGGGAACGCTTGAAAATAAAGTCGGAAATCTGCGGTCTTTACGCTGTTCTTCCGAGAAAAAGAAATAAGTTTTTTTGTATCTTTTAACTAAGCCACCGTCGCCTTCGCCGAAATTAGGACCGAAAACCGGACCGCCGATGGTAAAGCCGTAGTCATTGTAGCGAAATGGCGCGCGGCGCGCTTTGCCGTTGGAATCAACTCCTAAAGGAGCGCGTTGATTATTAAAATAGGAGTTGGCGTTGAATTTTTCGTTGCGGACAAATTCAAACAATGAACCGTGAAATTTATCCTCTCCGCTGCGCGTGATGACGTTGACTTGCCCGCCGCCGCTTCTGCCGGATTCCGCCGGAAAGAGCGAGCGCAAGACTTTAAATTCACCAATTGAATCAATGTTTGGATAGGCTTGAATAGTTAAGTTTGACCCGCGGTCGGTAATGTCCGCGCCGTCAACCGTATAGGTGTTCTGGCTGCTGCGCGCGCCGTTGACGGAAATTTGAACCAGATTAACCGCGCCGGTGCTGGGGTCGCTTGTCCCGACAGAAAGACTATCGTTTAGATTTGACGAAACGCCGGGCGCGAGCGTTATCAATTGAACAAAGTTGCGATTGTTTAATGCTAGTTCGCGCACCTGGTCACCGTTAATAGTTGTTCCGGCAGTCGGCGTTGATAAATTGACCGCCACCGCGTCGGCTTGAACCGTTACTGTTTCGGAGATGTTGCCCGCTTCGAGCGTAATATCTTCGGAGCGGCGCGCGCCGACATCGAGTTTAATAGCGGTCCTCACCGATTTTTTGAAATTCGGCGCTTCGACCGTTATCTGGTATGTGCTGACAGGTAGATTCGGGGCGTTAAATTGCCCGTCGTCATTGGTCGTCAGCGTCCGCACGACCAGATTATTCTTGGACGGGTCGGTCACGGTGACGGTCGCGCCGGGAACAACCGCTCCCGAATTATCCCGCACCGTGCCGTTAAGCGAAGCAGTAATTTCCTGAGCGATTGTTAAACCGCTCAAACCTAAGCACAAAATCAAAGCGGCGAAAAACAAGCGCGTTGTTTGTCTGAAATTGTATGTCATTGTCTTTGTTTCCTCGTTAAAAATAATAGAAATTTGTGCGGAATTAAATTTCCCAGTCCATAACGAAAATTTGGGTTTTTGGAAATATCTCCAAATTTTCGTTATCGTTTATAACACAGATTCGCACGAAAAATTACCAAAATGTTAAAAATAAATGAATTTTTCGTGAACTTAAGAATTACTGAATGTTTATAAACCCAAAACGATTATTTGTAAAGCAAAAATCGTGCGCGACGATTTTTAAATTCATTTAACTTTGTCTGCCACGC
>JBPCRW010000037.1:0-10620 GCA_050996405.1 Pyrinomonadaceae bacterium
TCCGGCATCTCGCGGTTTAAATCGTCGTAGCTTAAAAAGTTTTTCTTCTCTCTGCCTATTTCCAGCAGACGGTCAACTAAATCGTCTTTTTCTTCGTAATCGTTCATAAAAATTGTCTTAAATAATAAAACTTTAGATTATAACTTATTATCCCGCGTTGTAAAAATAATACGGTGAAAATCGGCGAAAATCAGTATTTTTCTTCGGAGAAATTCGAGCGTTCGAGTTCATATTTCATCCGCGCCAAATCAAGCTGTTCGCCGACCAGCCGGTCGCGCAACCCGACATCATTATTGCGCTCGGCTAAAACCATTTTCTGGCTGATTTCGACAATCCGGCGGGCAATCGCCATCCCGCGCAGGGCGGCGACGCATTTTTCGGCTTCCGACAGGCAATCGTCAATCGTTTCGTCCGGCTCGCGCGGTGATTCACTCATCAGCAGAATCGGCAGAATATCTTCGGCTAAAACGTCTTCGGCAACCAACTCGTTTAACTTTTCCGAAGTTATTTCCGCGCCCGATTCACGCAGCGAGAAAAGCGCACGAAAAATCGCAGCCGTCGCCAGCATCTCAAAATCGGTTTCTTCGAGTGAAGGCAAAATTATTTCGCGCAGTTCCGCGTCGTGAATTATCATTTCCAGCAGGCGTTGTTCGGCAATCGTCAGCCGAATCTGCGTTGCGCGCGCGACCGATTGTTTGATGTTTGTCGAATCGAAATTCGCGCCGAGTTTGACGGTTTTCCACAAATCGCGTTTTAAAGTCGTATCCTCGACGCGCAGAAAATTCATCGCGTTGTCAAAAGATTCGCGCTTGTTTATCGAATTTTTGATAGCGGAAATTACCGGCAAAACGTCTTCAATCGCTTCGGCTTTCGCTCGCGGCGAAGCGAGATTGCGCTCGCGCACGGCGTTATCGAGAACAAACTGTAAAAATGGAAATGCACCGCCGCGCATCTGGTTATAAATTTCCGTGCCATTGGCGCGAAGAAAATCGTCGGGGTCTTGTCCGTTCGGCAACACCAGAACTTTTATTTCAAAATCTTCCGTCAAAAGCGTTTCGATTGCCCGTCGCGCCGCTTTGATTCCCGCATTGTCGCCATCGTAATTGATAACTATTTGACGGGTAAAGCGATGCAGAAGTTTCGATTGTTCTAATGTAAAAGCCGTTCCCAAACTCGCCGCGCAATTCGTGATGCCGAATTGAAAAAGCGCGATTAAATCCAGATAACCTTCGACCAGAATCGCAAACTTTTTCTGCCGGATGTCTTCCTTGTTTTGAAAAAGCCCGTATAAATGCTGACCTTTGACGTAAGCCGGAGTTTTCGGCGAATTAAGAGATTTCGGCTCGCCTTTATCCAAAATTCTCGCGCCGAATGCGATTGGTCTCCCGTTTAAATCCAGAACGGGAAACATCACGCGCCCGCGAAAACGGTCATACGCGCGATTTTTTTCTTCGTTGACGGAAACTAGACCGGAGATTTCTATCAATTTTTCGTCCGCGCCTTTTGATTTTAAGAAAGTCATCAGCGCGTCCCAACTATCGGGCGCGAAACCGATGCGAAATGTATTTATTGTCTGTTCCGAAAGTCCACGTTTTTCTAAATATTCACGTGCGATTTTTGAATAAGAATTATTTTCGCGCAGATGATTTTCCCAAAATTCAAGCGCGTGTTGGTTGAGTTCGATGACCTGTTCGGCAAGCTGTTTCCGTTCTTCGCGCTGTTTTTTTGACTGGCGAAATTTGCCGTCGTCAACAGGTTCGGGCAAAGGCACATTGGAGATTTCCGCGACTCGTTTAATGGCTTCGGGAAAATTCAAGCCTTCGATTTCCATGACGAAATTAAAAGCCGTGCCGCCTTTTCCGCAGCCGAAACATTTATAAAAACCTTTTGACGGGCTGACGGAAAACGAAGCGGTTTTTTCACCGTGAAACGGACAGTTGCCCCACCAGTTTTGTCCCTTTTTTTTCAGTGGAACGTGCGTTTCGACAATCCGCACAAGGTCGGCGCGATTTTTCAGTTCGTCAATGAAATGTTGCGGGTAGAGCATTAGACAGTTTGCAAAAATTGCAGAAATTCGCTCGGCGTATAAACTTTTATCGAAGCGTTTTTATAATCCTTTGTGTTGCGCGTGACGATTGCGTCGAGATTTTCCGCGACGGCGCATTCGTGCTGGACGGCATCTTCGTAATCGGTTATTGGTGAATTAACGGCTTTTTGTAAAATTATCGAACTGATGGAACAGACTTTGACTAATCGCAGCAGTTTTTCCAATTCTTTTAAAGCGGCATCTCTGCCTTTTTCCTTTCTGCCGAAATAATAAATGTTGACGGCTGTAACGCCGGCGATGCAAGCCTCAAATTTATTTTGGGCGAGTCCGCGAAAAATTTCCCGCGCTTCGACGAAAAACGGCTGACGCGCCAGCACAAAGTCCAGATTGATGTCCGTGTCGAGCAGAACGCGCGTCATTTATATTTCTCCGCCAGATGTTCGTAATACATTTCGCGTGTTTCCTCTTTGGTCATCGGCGGATTTTCCGTTTCCAAGCCGCCCGCCAAACTTTCAACCATCGCCTTTCTTTCTTCGATTGAAAGTTCTTCGCCGTTCGGCTGTGAATCTTCTAAATCATTTTCAAAGATTCGCAAAAGCTGTCTGATGACAACGGATTTTTGCGCTTTCGGATAACTTTTAAATTCTTGAACTAACTGCTGT
Organism: Pyrinomonadaceae bacterium; assembly: GCA_050996405.1. Lineage (GTDB taxonomy): Bacteria > Acidobacteriota > Blastocatellia > Pyrinomonadales > Pyrinomonadaceae > JBPCRW01. The sequence continues at coordinate 2,710 of JBPCRW010000037.1, forward strand.
TCGGTCATAATCGCACCTCGATTCAATCATTATAGGACTTTCTCAAAAATGCAGAAACACGCACGAAGTAAGTGTGTTTTTTTCTTCTTTCGTGCGGGCTTCCGCAAAAAATGAGAAAGTCCTACATTATCAATTCTAAACGACTATTTCGAGATTTTAAAAACAATCTGTAAAAGTTTGGCGCGATTTTTCAGTTCGTCAATGAAATGTTGAGGGCAAAGCATTCGATACGGAAAAATAAAAGCCGATTAAACCGATTTTTCTATTTTACCCGCGCTCGAAAAATTTCTCCAAAATAGTCTTTTAATATTTATTCTTGCCGTGCTATAATAATGCCGCATTTTCAAATCCGTTTCTAATTTTCAAATTTTTTATGGACAAACTTCCACAGACGCGCAATGAGAATATCGTCGTTCAGAATTTGGATAAAGAAGTTCTGATTTACGACTTAATTACCAACAAAGCATTTTGCCTGAACGAAACATCGGCAATCGTTTTCAATGCCTGCGACGGCAAAACTTCTTTTGATGAATTGAAAAGAAAACACAAACTCACCGACGACCTGATTCATTTCGCGCTCGGCGAACTGCGCCGCGAGAATTTAATTGAAAGTTCAAACGACAATCATTTTGCGGGGCTTTCGCGGCGTGAAGTCATTCGCCGCGTCGGGCTGGCTTCGATGGTCGCGCTGCCGGTCATTTCGTCTCTGATTGCGCCGAAAGCGGCAAATGCGGCGAGCAATAACCCCGCGCTGCTGGCAAACGGACAAGTTTGTTTGAGCAATAGCCAATGCCAAAGCAACAGGTGTGGCGGCTCCGGTCTCTGCTGTTCGAGCAATGACTTTCAATCCTGCACATTCAACGGTGACTGCTGCAGCGGTGTCGCCTGCACGTCGGGAATTTGCTGTCAAGGAACTAGCAGAACTTGCGATACTCGTCAGTCGACTTGCTGCGCGGGGCTGACTTGTGTTGCTGCCGCGGGTCAAACCAACGGCTCGTGCCGGTAAGTTGGATAACAATTGTAAATAATATTTGGAGAGCCGCCTGTCAACGGCTCTTTTTTATTTGCCCGCATCTTTTAGAATCAAGGACTTTCTCACTTTTGCCGCAAGCCCGCACGAAGTAAGAGCGCAGTTTCAAGTAAAGCACACACTTACTTCGTGCGTGTTTCCGCATTTTGAGAAAGTCTTAATCAAATTAAGTTTTTCGCCTCTATCATTAACCGGAAGTCAAAAAAACTGTTTTGGACGAAAGAAATATTGCCTGGCGGCTGCGAGCGAAAATTTCTTTTATCCGTTACGCTTCAAAATAATCGCCCGCCGCGCTCATCCATTGAAATTTGATGTCTTCTTTTCCCAGAAATTTATCGAAAGTTTGATAACGCTTTTCGAGAAAGAAATCTTTGACGTAGCCGTCGTGAATCGGAATGACGAATCGCGGCGCGATTTCTGCGGCGAATTTAAACGCCTGCGGCTCGGTTTCCCAAGGCGCGGTTACCGGCAGACACAAAACCGGCGTGCCTCTTAGTTTATAAAGATTTTTCGACAGCGAATCGCCCGGATGCAGAATGTTGTCGTCAACGGTGTAAGCCGTGTTTTGCGGAATCTCGTCGGCGAGAATTTTTTCGTGCGGCGCGTCGAACGCCTTTAAAACAAAGCTGGCGACGACGCGCTGTCCGGTTTCAAACGTTTCCGCCGCGATGTTTTTTTCGGCGAGTTTTCGGACGATTTCCGAATTGGCGAGAACGGCGGTGTTCGGATTATTTTTGATGATTTCCTTGAGCGATTCGTCGTCAATGTGGTCTGGATGACAATGCGTCAAAACGATTGCCAGAATGTTTTGAAATTGACTCGGTTTAACTTTGCCTTCGACAAAAGAAAAAAGTCCCGGGTCGAAAAGAATTCTGTCCAAACCTTTTTCAATCACCAGACACGAATGAATATATTTTGTAATACGCATTGCGAAAACTCCTTATTCTAAAAGAAAATTTTAACGCAAAGGCGCAGAGATGCAAGGACTCAAAGTCTTAAAGTTTTTTCCCAAACTAACCAAACCAAAAATTGATATTTGAAATTTCTGACAACTTTCAAAACTCTTAACGGCTTGACATCTTTGCGTCGTTGCGTTAAATCAGTTTTAAGAAAGTCCGATTTAAACTTTAATTGGCTGGCGCGTCTGCCGGGAAATACAAGCATAAACAATCAAGTTAAAAACGATGAGCAAAACGCCGAGCGTCGTCATAATTTGCGGCGTGATGTTCGGATAAATAATCGAAGAAATATAATGCTCGACAAAATCTCCGGCGTAGGCTGATTCGCCGCCGAGCGTCGTTAAGTATTTTTCAAGCTGGGTCAGCGGACACGGCAAGCGCAGAAATTCAACCAGAATTCCCCAGAAAAGCGCGGGCAGATGAAGCCAGATTATCCAACGCCGATACAAAACCGGCAGCCCGCCAAAAATGACGAAAAGCACAAAACAAAAGTGCAGAATCAAAACGATGTCAGCCAGAACGCGATAAATCATTTTTGTTGTCGGGGCAGAGAAATTATATCAAATTAGCAAAATCAAAACTCGATTATTTTTATAACTTTCCGAAGACTTTGAAAATCAATCAAATCCAAATTATCATCAATCTTTTCGAGAAATGCTGAAAGTCGGATTAACAGGTTCAATCGCCGTCGGGAAATCTTTTGTCTGCGAAGTTCTGCGCGGACTTGGCTGCGCGGTTCTGGATGCCGACCAAACGGCGCGCGACGTTGTAAAAATCGGCACAAAAGGCTTACAATCAATCACCGAAAATTTTGGAACGGAAGTTTTAAGAGCCGACGGGGAACTCGACCGCGCGCGTTTGGGCGCAATCGTTTTTGCCGACGAGCGGAGGCGACAACTTCTAAATTCGATTGTGCATCCATTAGTTATCGCGGCGCAAAACGAATGGCTCAAGGAAAGGGAAGCGGAAAATTCGCAGGGAATTGCCGTCGTTGACGCGGCTTTGATGATTGAATCGGGCGGTTACCTTCGGTTTGAAAAACTGATTGTCGTCTGGTGCGCTGCGGAAACGCAAATCGAAAGATTAATGACGCGAAACAAATTGAGCCGCGCCGGAGCCGTTTTGAGAATCAACGCGCAGATGCCGCAGGAAGAAAAAAAACGTTTTGCGGATTTTTTGATTGACACGACTCAAGGGTTTGAAACGACGCACGAGCAAACCGTTGAAATTTTTGAGCGATTAAAACTTCTTATTTAACGAAAAATGGAAAATAGAAAATGGAAAATTGGTTATTTGAAAAATGGAATTATCCATTTTCCGCTTTCCATTTTACATTTCCCCGCGTCTTTGAGTCTCTGCGTTTTATTTTTACTTCCATTTTTATTTACTGCCTGCAATCAGATTCAGCCGCCGAAAACCGAACCGTTTTACGCGCAGAAAGTCGAACCGCCGCGCGTCCAGGAATTTCGCTGGAGCAATGGCAAACTGCCGAAATCTTTTGACCCGGCGAAAGCCGCCGCCGCGCCCGAAACCGATATTGTCCGCGCGATTTACGAAGGTTTGACCGATGTCGATTCAAAAACTTTACAGCCCATTCCGGCGATTGCCTTAAAATGGACGGCTTCCGAAGACAATAAAACGTGGACGTTTTTTCTGCGCCGCGATGCCAGATGGTCGAACGGCGAGAGCGTCACCGCGCAGGATTTCGCGCGTTCGTGGAAACGGCTGGTCAAACTCGGCGACCAAGTTCCGCAGCGCGATTTGTTTAAAAATATCGTCGGGATGGACACGAAAAACGCACTGCCCGTTTTCTCCGACACGGAAATTGACGCGCTTTCAAAATCAAAGGAAGCGAACAAGTTTTCGAGCGAGAAAAAAAATGCCGACGCTAATTCAAACGCCGCCGTTCAGCCGCCAAAGACGCTGAAAGAAAATAAAACGGAAACAATTCCGGTTGAAACTAAAGACGATGTTTTCGGTGTCGAAGCGTTAAATGATTACACGCTGAAAGTTTCGCTCGCGCAGCCGGACGCGGATTTTCCCGCGCTGGTGGCGCATCCGGTTTTTCGTCCCGTCTATAAAAATGATAATTTCGCAAGCGGCGGATTAAACGCCGACATCGTAACCGACGGCGCGTTTCAAATCGCTTCGGTCGGAGACGACGGAATCGCGCTCGAACGCGCCGGATTTTACTGGAACGCAGATAAAATCGCGCTTGAAAAAGTTCGTTTCGTGCCGATGGACACGGCGGAAAACGCGCTTGCGGCGTATCGCGCCGGTGAAATCGATGCCGTCACGAACGCCGATTTTGAACCGCTCGCTTTAAAACTTCTCGCGCCGTATGACGATTTTCGGCAGACGACGCACAGCGCGTTGAATTTTTACGAATTTAATTTGGGTCATCAGCCGTTTGGCGACCGCCGCGTGCGCGAATCTTTGGCGGCGGCGATTGACCGCGCGCGTCTGACCGATGACGAAATGGACGGCGTGACCGAACCGGCATTGAGGTTTTCGCCGTTTGACGAAGATGCAAAATTGCCGCAGGATGTCGCCGCCGCGCAAAAACTTTTGGCGGACGCAGGGTTTGCGAACGGCAAGGATTTTCCGGCGATTCGGCTGCTCGTCAATCGCAATAACGTCCAGCAAAGAATCGCGCGGGCGGTCGCGCGAATGTGGAAAAAAAATCTGAATATCGATACGGAAATTATTGTTAAAGACCAGTCTGATTTTGAAGCGGCGTTTCAAAACGGCGAATTCGACATCGCGCGGCGCGGCATTGTTTTGCCGACCGCCGACGAAACGGCGAATATGCTCGCGCTGTTTCCGCCGAAACCTGATGCCGATGCCGAAGCGACGCAGAAAAAATCTGCCGCGCCGGAAGTTTCATCCGACAAAATTCTGACCGAAGAACACGCCGAGTCGAATTTGAATTTCGCGCAAAACGATAATCCGGCGACAGTTTTAAATGATTCAAATCCGCCGACAAATAACCTGTCAAAAAACGAACCGATTTTGACCGAACAACAAGCCCTTGAACGGCTTCCGGCAATTCCGCTCTATTTTCCGACTTCGTATTCGCTGGTCAAACCTTACGTGCAGGGATTCGATTCCAACGCGCTCGATACACCTTCGCTGAAAAACGTGACGATTGACAGCGACTGGCAACCGGCGAATCAAAATATCCTATCTAACGACGGGAATTAGAAACTAATAAGTTCTTGCCTGCGTAATGTAGAACGTGATATTTTTATCGCAGTATCGGGTTTAGTTATTTTTTTCTCCCAAGTCTTTAAAGTTATTCAAAAAGGAGCGTGACCAAAATGGCGCGTATCAATTTTACCAAAGCTCGACTGGGCTTTGCTTTAATCGTTTTGTCGGCAATTTTAGGCGGCTGCGCGAGTTCCGCCAAAAGTCGTTATTTCGGAAAAACCGTTGCTCCGAAAGATAACGTTCTGCGGTATGTTTCGGGTTCTGAACCGGAATCGCTCGACCCGCACGTTGCCAACGGTCAGCCGGAAGCCCGTATTTATATGGCTTTGTATGACGGGCTGGTTGAATATCATCCGAAAACGATGGAGCCGATTCCGGCAATCGCCGAAAGCTGGGAAACCAGCAAAGACGGGACGGAATATCTTTTTCATCTTCGCAAAAACGCCAGATTCTCTAACGGCGACCCGATAACCGCCAGCGATTTCGCTTACAGTTTTCGCCGCGCTCTCTCGCCGGAACTCGCTTCGCGGAGCGCGAATCTGGCTTACTATATCAAATACGGCGAAGCCTATAATTCGGGCGGGCTGTTCGTCAAAAACGCGGACGGAACATTCCTGCTGAAAAAAGATTTTGAGGAAAATTCGACCGCCGATGTGACACATGACACGCTTGGCTCGGACAGCGATTTTCATAAATTTCTGGATTCGCCCGAACGGGTGACGCTCAAGGGCGACGAGAAGGAACGCGCCGCACAACTGGATGCCAATCTGAAACTGAAAGCCGCCGTCGAAGGCAAAGAATTAGTGCCGGTTACGGCGCAGGATATTGGCGTGGAAGCGGTTGACGATTATACTTTCCGCGTCAAATTATACCAGCCCGCGCCTTATTTTATAGGGCTTCTGGCGCATCAACTGTTTCGCGTTCTGCCGCAAAAAGTTATCGAAAAATATGGTAAAGACTGGACGCGCGATGAAAATATCGTGACCAGCGGCGCGTTCAAAGTGCTGGTGCATCGTCCATACGATAAACTGGTCGTCGTCAAAGACCCGAATTATTGGGATGCGGCAAACGTGCATCTCGACGCGATAGAATTCTACCCGCTCGAAGATTCGACGACGATGATGAATCTCTACAAATCGGGCGATGTGGACGCGGTTTATAATCACGTCGTGCCTCCGGCTTGGCTCGACGAAATAAAACCTTACTACAAAACCGAGTATATGGACGAGCCGGAAGTGGCGACGGAATTTTACGTCATCAACGTCAAAAAACCGCCGATGGATAATGTCAAGGTTCGACAGGCATTTAGTCTGGCGATTGACCGCGAATCGCTCTCCGCCTTTCGCAAGACGACAAAACCTCTGACAGATTTTACGCCCGAAGGAATTTTTCCGAAATACGAAGAAGCGCGAAAAAAAGTGCAGGACGAAAAACTGAAGGAGTTAAATATTTCCGAAGACGAGTGGAAAAAACGCATTTTCGATCCCGAACGGGCGCGAAAACTTTTAGCCGATGCTGGTTATCCGGTGCAGAAATCCGGCAGCGGCTGGAGTTGTCCGAATTTTCCGGTCGATAAAGTCAGCCTCAATTACAACACGGCGGAATCAAATAAACAGGTGGCGGAATTCGCGCAGGCACAGTGGAAACAGAATCTCGGCATCACCGTGCCGTTGAAAAATATGGAATTCAAGACATTTCTGCCGATGCTTAACAAGGTGCAATACGATGGTTTCGGGCGGCGCGGCTGGGTCGGCGATTATATGGACCCGTTCACGTTTTTGAGTCTGTTTTACACGCAAACTAACGACGGCGCGACCGGCTGGTGGAGTAAGGATTACGACGATTTGCTCACCAAATCAAACAGCGAACTCGACCCGCAAAAGCGTTACGAACTGATGGCGCAAGCCGAATTTATGATGATGCAGCAGCAAATCGTCGTTCCGCTGATGACGCAGGCTACCAACTGGATAAAAAAGCCTTACGTCAAAGGAATGTATCCGAATCCGGGAACGCTTCACGCCTGGAAATTCGTCTATATCGAGCGCGACCCGAACAAATGGGATACCGATGCCAAAGACATTATGACAACGCCGGACGCGCAGGTTGACGCGCAGCTTCAAGCCCTGATGTCAACGCAGCAGGCGCAAACAAACGCGGAATAAAATGTGGACGACGAAAAATTGGAAAGAACAATCGAATTTATTTTGAATAGTCAAGCGCAGTTTTATGCTGACTTGCAGCAGGTTCAGGAAACTAATAAGCAGCTACAAGAGTTGTATAAAGACACAACAAAGTTGTATAAAGACACAACAAAACGTAGCGGCACACTAGAGCGCGTTTCGCCGAATCTTTATAACACGACGATTGAGCAGGGAAAGAATATTGCTCAATTGACCGAAGATGTAAAGGAATTGCGCGAGGCTCAGAAGGAAACCGACGAGCGACTGAACGCCGTAATTTTTATGGCTGAAAAATTTTTTAGCGGCGAGAATGGAAAACGAAAAAAGAAACCGAATTAAAAAAATATGCTAAGTTTTATCATTCGCAGATTATTGATAATTATTCCGATGGCGTTGCTGGTCGTAACCGTGACGTGGGCTTTGGTGCGGCTCGCGCCGGGAAATTTTTACACGCAGGAAAAAAAACTTCCACCGGCGATTGAAGCGAATATCCGCAAAAAATACGGGCTTGACAAACCCTGGTATCAGCAAT
>JBPCRW010000121.1:0-4937 GCA_050996405.1 Pyrinomonadaceae bacterium
CCAGCCATAAAAACAGCGTATGAACTTGTCCACAAAGATTTGTTGATCGGAAACCAGAAATTCCAGATCCAGCCGAGAGCTGTTAAAACGACACCAAAGAAAAAAACGGCGGAAACTTTTTCTTCACGGGAACGCTCGCTTTTGAGCCAAGTTCCGGTCAAAACTCCGGCAAGACAAGTGGCGACGGCGGGAATAGTGCTGAAAATGCCTTCCGGGTCGTAAAATTTCGATACCGTCCACATATGATCGGGACCGATTATCAGGCGGTCAATGTAGCCGGCGAAATTCCCCTCAATACTTAAATCACCGGCAAAACCGCCGGGAACCGGAACGAGCGTCATCACCAGCCAGTAAATAATTAAACAACCGGCGGCAATTATCGTTTGCTGTCTCCAGTCGGTATGAAGATAAACGAGCGCGGAAATTAAATAGCAGACGGCGATTCGCTGCAACACGCCGGGAAATCTCAAATGAGCCAGATCGAAAAAGGGAAACGCCATTTGAAAAAGTCCGAGCAGAAAAATAATCGCGGAGCGGCGCAAAATTTTCAGGTAAACGGCTCGTTTGATTTGGTTTTCTTCGACGCGGCGACCGAGCGAGAGAGGAATTGCCGTGCCGACGATAAACAGAAAAAACGGAAAAATCATATCCGTCGGAGTCCAGCCGTTCCACGGAGCGTGTTCGAGCGGAGCGTAAACTGCCGCCCAATTTCCGGGATTGTTGACCAGCACCATTCCCGCGACGGTGATGCCGCGAAAAACATCGAGCGAAATTAAACGATTTGAAGTTAGCGTAGTTTCGGCGTTCATAAATTTGAAATTCAAACTTTCTATCAAAAAACCTGCGAATAATTTCAACCGGCGGACGACTTTTTATTTGACGGCAAAGCTGAAACGAAATTCTGAATCAACTGATCAACGCCGGTAATTGCCGTGCCGATGACGACGGCGAACGCTCCGCAATCGAAGGCTCGGCGCACGTCTTCCGCCGACCGCAGGCGACCTTCGCAAACAACCGGAATCGAAAGTCTTTTCGAAAGACTTTCAACCAGTTCAAAATCGGGTTTGACGATATTTTTCGTCTCTTCCGTGAATCCCGAAAGCGTGGTGATAACTGCGTCAAATCCCATTTCTTCGGCGGCACTCAAACCTTCTTCAAAAGTCGCAACGTCAGCCGTGAGCGGTTTGTTCAAATTGCTTCGGATTCGCGCGACGATATTTGCGAGTGTTTCGTTGTGCGGACGCGGGCGGCGGGTTGCGTCCAGCGCGATAATATCCGCGCCCGCGTCGCTGATTTGCTTCGCTGCCTGAAAAGTCGGCGTGATATAAACGTCACTCGAATCGGTAACGATTTTGTAAATGCCGAGAACGGGAATTTTGACCGCCGCTTTAACCGCGAGAATATTCCGCGGCGAGTCAATCCGCACGCCAGCCGCGCCGTTTTGTTCGGCGGTTTCGGCAAATGCCCGGATGATTTCGGATTTGGCGAGTGGCGAATCGCTCGGTGCCTGACACGAAACAATCAATCCGCCGCGCCATTTTTCAAAAATATTGTTCATTCTATTTTGATGTTTTCTCCAAATTGATTAATAAATCCCCGGAAATCTCGATTTTCGCCTGCCGAAAGGCGAGCAGAAGCGCGCCGATTGCCGGACCGAAACGCGGTTTGACGAATTCCGCGAGCAGCGTTTTTTCGGCAAGCGACGATTTAAAAAATTTATTCATCAGCGCGGCGCGAAACATTCCGCCAATGCCGACGATGGGGAATTTCGCCTGAAATTTCAGCTTTTTGGCGACGCAGACGACACTTTCGGTCAGCACACCGACACCGTAGGATATTTGACCGCGAATCGCCTGATTGCCTTCGGCGGCAGCTTCGTGAGCGCGTTTCGCCAGACTTGCAATCACGTCGCGCGAAATTTTTCCGTTGTAAAAATCATCGGTAACTTCACGAACGTAATTCCGTCCGAAAAATTCCAAAACCATTTTCAAGATTCCGCTCGGTTCGATTAATTCGTCCTGTTCCTTGATCGCCAGCCGGATCATCTGCGCGGCGAGCCAGAAACCGCTGCCTTCGTCGGAAAACAAATATCCAAGACCGCCGACGCGTGCCGATTTGCCCGCTTCATTAATGCCGAAAACGACCGAACCTGTTCCGGCAATAACGACGATTCCGGGTTTTCCGGCGGTTGCGCCGAAAAGCGCGGTCGGCGCGTCGTGTCCGATCTGCAAACTATCGGCTTTTAAAATCGAGCGGATAATCTCGTCCTTATAAATCGCGCCGCCCGTCATTCCGCAATGCGCCGCCGCAAAAATTATCTCATTTATCGGCGGCAAATCCGCTGATTTGAGAGCATTGCCGACCGAATCTTTAATCGCGTTTTCCAGACGTTTGCGCCCGCCGGGAATTTCCGCGTGATTTGACGCGCCGCCCAGCCCGCGACCGACAATATTGCCGTTTTCGTCAGCTATAATCGCTTCCGTATGGCTTTGTCCGCCGTCAATGCCGAGAAAAATCTTAGCGGGTGAATTTTGGTTTTTTGAATTACTCACGTTAGTTTTATCAGTTCAACGACGAATTCACACGCGAAAATTTCTTCCGTTTTTCGGTCTAAATTTAATTCCGCGGCGAAAAAATGTCCAAGTTCGTGCGCGATAATTTTTCGTTCGTCAAATTTATTGTTTTCCAAAGCTCGCCGGTTGATGCAAATCGTCCGCGATTTTCGGTCGAATTCACCGATTGTCACCGGATGCCAGCTTTCGTGAACGATTCGCACGTTCGATTTTTCGGCAATGACGAAAACGTCGCGCGTTGCAAATTTTTCCACTATTTTTCGCGCCGTTTCAGCACCGTTCATATTAATTTACATCGCAAATTACATCGCAAAACGGTGAGGATCGCCTTCTTCGAGATTCAAATTTTCGCACCATTCGAGTTCAAAACCTTTTTCGGTCAATTCGCGCTGAAAATCGCGTAGAATCATCTTATCGTTTCTTGTCTGTTTCGGCGACAAATTATTTTTCAGACAAAAACCGAGCAGATTTCCCGCCGCTTCGCCGATGTTCCATTCTATCGGATGCAGGCGGTAACAGCCGTTTGTAATTTGCGTCGTTCCGATGTTTTTGCAGGCGGCGAGCAGATTTTTAACTCGTTTCGGAATCAGCGCGCCGAGCGGAATCTGAAACGGCAGTGCCTCGACATCAATATAATTATCGCCGCCGACCGTCGGATGCAGATCAATCCGGTAAAACCCGATGCCGACCGAATCATTAAACTTTTCGCCGTAATTTTCGCCGCTGTGACACGCCGCCGAAACGTGCTGTTCGAGAACGGTAAATTCGGCTCTGATGCGGCGCGATTCGCGGACGTAGGGCATTTTCGCCAGACCGTCTTTTGTCCCGACGACATCGGCGCGGAGTTCTAAGCCTTTAAATCCGCATTCGGTTTGCAAATAATACAAAAAGGATAAACTCTGCTGTTTCGCTTCTGCAATCATTTCGAGTTTTTCGTCTCTGCTTGAAGCATTTGCCAAATCGCCAAGCAAATAATCAATCTGTGGATAATTGACGAGCGTGATGTCGCTGTCAAAATTTTTGGCAATGAAATTTTTTGCGTGCAGAATGCGGCGATACGTCCAGAGTCCGGCGAACGCTTTATTCGGCTCGCTGTTCGGCTGAAAATTGTAATTGACGTTTTCCAGAGTTCGCGGATTGACGACGGTCAAACTCAATAATTTTCCGCTCCACGGCGGCGTTAAATCAGGCGTAAACTCGCGCCAGAAATCGTAATTTTCTGGGCGTTTGATCGTGTGATCTTCGCCCGCGTGATAACTCATCGCAAAACACATCGAAAACGCCTGCGAATTATGCGGCGCGGCTTCGTTCTTCGCATTCGGCTCGCTCGTCTCCGATTTGCTTTCCGAACCCGTGACAAATTCCGTTTCCGTCAGTGGCAACAGTTCGCCGAGTTCGGTCGCGTCAACGAAATACTTCGCGGAAATTTTTATTTCATCTTTATTTCGCAGATTTTCGAGCGTTATGCCGGTCACTTGATCGCCTTCTGTTTCCGCCGCCACCGGGAAATGCTCAAGCAGAATACGCAGTTTTCCGGCTTTAATAAACGGTTCTAAAATTGACTGAAAAACGTCCAAAAACACTTTCGGTTCGGCGCATAACGGCGAAACCCAACCATCGCCCGGATTTAAAACCGGATTATTTTTCGCCGTTTCCGTTAAAGGGTAATTATTTCGATAATAATCGCGCACCGCGTTTCTAAATTGGCGGTAATTGCGCGTGCAGCCGGATTCTTCGATCCAGCCGTGTTCGTCCGGCGGTGTCGCCTGCGAAGTAAATTGCCCGCCGAGCCAGTCCGATTCTTCGGTCAAAATTACGTTTACGCCGTTTTCACACGCCGCGCGTGCCGCCGCGCAGCCGCCGACTCCGCCGCCGACGATTAAAACGTCTGTTTGTAATTTTCTAACTTCCATTTTCGACTTTCAAAATATTTTAGCCACAGATTTACACAGATAAACACGGATTTTTAAATCGGGATTTAGCCACTTACAAACACGAAAAAACACGAAATTATTTTTATCTTTTTTTTCTTATCCGCGTTCATCTGTGTGCATCTGTGGCTAATTTTTCTTACCAATTTTAACTATCGCGGCGAAGCGATGATGACGATTTTTTCGTCCGCCGTTAAATTTTCCAGTTCCGTCGTTGCCAGCGCGGTCACCTGTTCGAGTTCCGCCAGACCCGAAAGGTTGACGGTTCGCGCATTAACGAGCAGATGAATGTCGGGCAGAGCGCGCCCGGCATCGCCGAAATCCGTTAATTTATTGATAATCATTTCGAGTTCGCTGGGTGCGTTTTCGACAGTTGACGAATAAACTTCGGCGTGACTTCGCTGAAGACGAACCACGCCGGTTTTGTCAACGA
>JBPCRW010000140.1:0-4101 GCA_050996405.1 Pyrinomonadaceae bacterium
GAAACATATTGCTGCCGTCGGCGTGATAAATCGGCACGCCCGTATTTTCGTGTCCGGCTTCAGTAAAATGCACCGCCCACGGCAAATTTGATTCTTTTCCCCAGCAGCAACCGGCGGAAAAACAGCCTTGCCGCCCGAAAAATTGTCCGAGCGCAACGCCGGGCGCAAACGCATCGGCGACTTTCCAGAAACTAAGTTTGTAATAATGAATCAAAATGAAAAGCGTCAGAAATCCGCCGATAAACCCGCCGTAATAAACGCCGCCGGAGCGCAGAAAATCAAACGAGAAAAAATTTACGCTGTCATCGGTAAAAAACATTAAAATTTTTGACCCGACCAGCCCGCCGATAATCGTCCATAAACCCAAATCATAAACGCGGTCGCGCGGAATGCCGTCACGCGCCGCCAGCCGCGCCGCGACGACGAGCGCGAGCAGCAATCCGATTGCCAGCAAAACGCCGTAAGTATTTATCGGAAAATTACCAATGCGAAAAATTTCTGGATACATATAATTTTGAGAAGTCAGAAGTTAGAAGACAGAAGACGGAATTTGGATGTCAAAATATAATCTTTTAATTGTCATTTCTTATTTTCCGCATATAGCTGTCAAGCATCTTGCTAATTTTTTCCGCGTTGACTTTTAATTCCTTAACTTCGCCGTAACTTAAATCTTGTGTAAGAATCAAATAATAACGACATTCTTCCAAAGAACCTTGTGCAATATTATAAAAGCGTAGTTTGCCGGCTTTGCTAATTTTCTTAAAACCTTCGGCAAAATTCGCAGGAACGGAAACTGCCGCCCGCAGCAATTGAGAAGTTAATCCAAACAACTCAGACTTTGGAAAGTTTTCCGTCAGCCGATAACTCTTCAAAACAAAAGCGTGTGATTTCTTCCAGATTCCAACATCTTCAAACTTTTGTGCAAACATAAAAATTTACCGGCTTCCGACTTCTGTCTTCTGACTTCTGTCTTTTGACTTCTTTTTTCTCCCCGAAAGAATCATATCTAAAATCAAAAGTCCCGCGCCGACGCAGATTGCCGCGTCCGCAATGTTAAAAGTCGGGTAATGCCACGAGCCGAATTGAACGTCTATAAAATCGACTACAAAACCGAGCCGCAATCTATCAGTCACATTTCCGGCGATTCCCGCCAAAAGCAGAGCCAGCGCGCCGAGCAGGCGGTCGTGCGTGCCGGAAACACGCCAGAAATAGAACAGCACGAGAATGCCCGCGACGATGGCGACAATCGAAAGTCCGAAACGTCCCGTGTCGCCGTGGTCGTCAAACAGACTGAACGCCACGCCCGTGTTTTGCGCGTAAGCGAAATTCAGAAAATTCGGAATAATTTCGCGGTCGCCGTAAAAACGCAAGACCCGCGTCGCCCAAGCCTTCGTCGTCTGGTCAACAAGAAACACGCCGCCGGACATCAGCAGATAAGCGATTTTCCAGTAAAAATCTTTTTTAGCCACAGTCAAATTTTAGTTGATATGCAGAGAAAAATAAACAGGATAGACGGAATAAATTTCTTTTGAAGTAAATAAGTAAGTGGACGAAACTATTTGATAGATGAATCAGTGCGGAAACACGCTACGCACGTAAGTGTGAAAACGCGCCCTTACGTGCGTAGCGGGCTTCCGCATTTATAAAACAATTCTGTCCGGTTACTTAATATCCTGCAAATCCCGCCCATTCTGTTTGAAATTTACTCTGAACTATTCAGTAACTTGATAAACCGACTAACAATTTTTTCAACGCGAATTGCCGAAATTAAATTGACGCGCTTTGCGTTTCTTCAATTTCCGTTAATGCCGCAAAACATCTTTCGCAGATGGTCGGGTATTTTTCAAACTCGCCGACGTGAATCGAATAATTCCAGCAGCGTTCGCACTTTTTGCCGCCGGCTTTCTGGATTTCAACCGATAACTTATCGCCTTCGTGAACTTCAACCTGCGAAACGATAAAGATGTAGCGCAAATCTTCAAAATAATCAATCAAAAATCTGGTCGTTTCTTTATCAACTGTCAAGATGACTTTTGCTTCCAGCGACGAGCCGATAAGTTTTTTATTGCGCGCTTCTTCGAGAGATTTTAAAACTTCGTCGCGGATGGAAAAAATACGTTCCCAATCCGCTAAAAGCCGCGAATTATCTGCGCCCGACACTTTTGGAAACTCCGCCAGATGAACCGATTCGAGCGTTTGACGCGGCAGATTTTCAAACGCTTCGTCAGCCGTAAAAGCGAGAATCGGCGCGAGCAGGCGGCAAAGTTTATCGGCGATTTCATACAGCGCGGTTTGCGCCGAACGCCGCGCCAAATTTTTCGGCGCGGAAATATAAAGCCTGTCTTTCAAAATGTCAAAGTAACGAGCCGAAAGCGTCACGGTCACAAAATTATAAAGCGTTTGATAGACGCTCTGAAAATTATAATTTTCGTAACCGTGAATAACTTTTGCAATCGCTTCGTCCAGACTCGCCAACGCCCAACGGTCAATTTCCCGCAACTCGTTTTGCGAAATTTTTTCGGTTTCGGGATTAAATCCGTCGAGGTTTCCCAGAGCGTAACGCAGAGTATTTCTGAATTTTCGATAAGCGTCCGTGACGCGCGACAGAATTTCGTCCGAACAGCGCACGTCTTCCGTAATATCCATCGCCGAAGCCCACAGCCGCAAAATTTCCGCGCCCGATTTTTTAACGACTTCGTTCGGCGAAATCGCGTTGCCGCCGGATTTGTGCATCTGCTTGCCTTCGCCGTCCACGACCCAGCCGTAAGTTACGACTTGTTTATAAGGCGATTCGTCGTGCGCCGCCAGCCCGCACATCAAACTCGAATTAAACCAGCCGCGAAACTGGTCGCCGCCTTCAAAATAAACGTCCGCCGGAAATCGCAAGTTTTCGCGCGTTTCCAAAACTGCGACGCACGACGAACCGGAATCGAACCAAACGTCTAAAATATCGGTTTCTTTCGTAAAATCAGCCGCGCCGCATTTCGGACATTTGAAATTTGCGGGCAATAAATCTTTCGCCTCGCGGTTATACCAGGCATCCGCCGTTTCTTTTTGAAAAATATCGGCAACGTGATTTATTATTTCCGGTTCGGCAATCGCTTCGTCGCAACCCGCGCAGTAAAAAACCGGAATCGGAACGCCCCAGACGCGCTGGCGCGAAACGCACCAATCCGGTCTGCCTTTGAGCATATTCGCCATTCTGGTTTCGCCCCAATTCGGATGCCAATTTACTTTCTCGACTTCGCTCAAAGCGTTTTCGCGCAAAGAAATTTTTTCGCCCGTTCGCGCCGCGTTGTCCATCGAAACGAACCACTGCGGCGTGGCGCGGAAAATCACCGGATTTTTGCAACGCCAGCAATGCGGATAACGATGACGGTAATTTTCCGTAAAAAGCAGCGCGCCCGATTCGCGCAGAAATTCGACGATTCGCGGATTTGCCTTAAAAATATTTTCGCCCGCGAAATGTTCTACTTCATTCGTGAATTTTCCGGCGTTATCAACCGGACAATAGATTTCAAGCCCGTAAAGTTTGCCGATAACAAAATCGTCGTGTCCGTGTCCGGGCGCGGTGTGAACGCAGCCCGTGCCGGATTTCCGAGACGTTTTGCTTTCAAATTTCACGTCCAATTCGACTTCCGCGTCGGCTTCGCCCAATGTCACGTGGTCGCCGTTCATCAGCAGCGAAACTCTGTCGAGCCAGGCGTGTTTCGCTTCGAGTTTATCTAATTTTGAACCTTTGAAACGCGCCAATTCCTTCGCTTCTGGAAGTCCGCAAGTTTCAGCAAAAGATTTTGCGAGTTCCGACGCGACGATATAAACTTCCGTGCCGAATTCGAGCGCGGAATAATCAAAATCTGGATGCACCGTGATGCCCAAATTCGCGGGCAGAGTCCAAGGCGTAGTCGTCCAAATCACGACAAACACATTTTTATTTTTTAAATTTTCGTCAATCAAACCCGCGTCGGATTTCAAAGGAAATTTGACATAAACCGACGGCGAAGTGTGTTCTTTGTATTCGACTTCGGCTTCCGCCAAAGCCGTCTGGTCGCGTATGCACCAATAGACGGGGCGCAAACCTTTATAAACATAACCGCGTTC
>JBPCRW010000150.1:0-20857 GCA_050996405.1 Pyrinomonadaceae bacterium
AGGTGCGGTAACCGCCTGATTTTGAACAGGCTGCGGCGTTTGGCTGACGGGCGCGGGTGTCGGCGTTGCCGCGAGTTGCGCCGTGTTCGTATTATCGTTCGCAGGTTTCTTCGGCGGAAACAAATAGCCCCAGCCGAACAGCACCAAAAGCGACAGCACGGCGGCGAGCATAAAACGAAGTTGAGTTGATTGTTTGTTATCTGACATCTTTAATCAATGCAAAATTCAAAATGCGGTTATCAAATTTGCATTTATGGAATTGGGTCATAACCGCCTTTGCAAAAAGGTTGACAACGCAGAATACGTTTTAATCCGAGCCAAGTTCCGCGAATCGCACCGTATTTTTCGATTGCCTGCGTCGCGTAAATCGAACAGGTCGGCTCAAAACGGCAGGCAGACGGCAAAAAAGGCGAAAGAAACGTTTTGTAAAGCCTCAAAAAATCCAAAACCAAAAACTTCATTGCTTTTGAGCCTCAATCGGCAACGTTTTCTTTGCCCTTTCCGATTCGCTAAGTTTTACGGCGGCGATAATTTTCTGGAAATCCTGCAAAGGTTTTTCGAGTTTGACTCGCAGCAGACCGCGCCGCGCGTTTAAAACCCAATCATATTTACCCTGCAATTCGTCTAACTCGACTTTGCTCAAACGAAACGCTTCACGAAGCAGACGCTTACAGCGATTTCGCTCGTGCGCCTTGCCGATTGCCCTTTTCGTCGCCGTGAATCCGGCACGATGCTGTAAAGATTTTGAAGGCAAAATGAAAGCCGTCAACAAACGACCTTCAAAACGTTTTCCTTCCGCGTAAACCTTTAAAAATTCGCGCCGTTTCAACAAACGCCCGGTTTTCGGCAAGCGAAAATTTAATAGTGTTTCACGGTTAATACTCTGCGTCCTTTGGCGCGGCGTCGTTTCAAAACGGCGCGCCCGTTTTTGGTCGCCATTCTCGCTCTGAAGCCGTGTTTCTTGGCGCGGCGGCGATTGTTCGGTTGAAATGTTCTCTTTGGCATAATTACTGTTCATCCTCTCACTAGTAAAGTGAAAACTTAAAGTTTAATTATAAAAAGCCTTTATGTCAAAGCAGATTCGTCCAGAACTTTTCGACCTTTAATTTGAATTTTCCCTTCGGCAATTCTTTTAATTGCTTCGACGTAAAGCGCGTGTTCGTGTTCCAAAATTTTCGCCGCCAAACTTTCCGCCGTATCGTCGTCCGCTACTTCGACCGCTTTTTGCAAAATAATCGCACCGCCATCCAAATCCTCATCGACAAAATGCACCGTGCAACCCGTTAATTTAACGCCGTATTCAATTGCCTGTTTTTGTGCTTCTAAACCTGGAAAAGAAGGAAGCAAACTCGGATGAATATTGACGATTTTATCCGGAAAAGCCGCGACAAAATCCTTTGACAGCAGCCGCATATATCCTGCCAGACAAACTAATTCGACATTTCTTTTTTCCAGTTCGGCAATAATTTCCGCATCGTGTTCTTCGCGCGTTCTCTTGTTTCGAGTAATAACAACTGTTTCAATCTCGCGCGCTTTCGCCTTTTCTAAACCTTTCGCACTTTTTTTATCGCTGATAACGACGACGACTTCAGAATTTGGAATACGCCCATTCCGAACAGCTTCGGCAATCGCCGTCATATTCGAGCCGCGCCCTGAAATTAAAATACCGATTTTCATTTAATTTTGACTTTCCTGTTTCCCTCGACCGCTTTTCCGATTTCAAAACATTCGCCCAAATTATTCTGTAAAAACTGTTTATCTTCTTCGGCGCAAATCACGACCATTCCAACGCCCATATTAAACGTGCGGAACATTTCTTTTTCCTCGACATTGCCGATTTTTTGCATCAAGCCGAAAATTGGCGGCTCATTCCACGTTCCTCTTTCAATTTCGACCGAAACGTTTTCCGGCAAAACGCGCGGGATATTTTCCAGCAATCCGCCGCCGGTAATATGTGCTAAACCTTTAATTTTTTCCGAATCGAGCAGTTTGTCGAGCGATTTTAAGAAACTCGGATGTATTGCAAACAAAACGTTTCCGACAGTTTCGCCGTTTAATTCCTCAGGTTTTGAATCAACTTTAAAGCCTGCGATTTCAAACAACAATTTTTGAGCCAGTGAATAACCATTGGTTTGCAAACCGTTTGAAGGAAGCCCGAGCACCACGTCGCCAGCCGCAATTTTTTTGCCGTCAATAACTTTCGGTTTATCGACCACGCCGACGATAAAACCCGCCAAATCGTATTCGCCGTCTCGATACATCGAAGGCACTTCCGCCGTTTCGCCGCCGAGCAAAACGCAATTACTTTCCTTGCAAGCCTTTGCAAAACCTTCAATTACTGAAACGGTTATTTCGGGATTTAATTTCCCGCAAGCAAAATAATCGAGAAAAAACAGAGGTCTTGCGCCTTGCGCTAAAATATCGTTGACGCAATGATTTACAAGGTCTTGTCCGACCGTGTTGTGAATTCCGGTTTCAAAAGCGATTTTCAATTTTGTGCCAACGCCGTCCGCCGAAGCGACTAAAATTGGCTCACTCATTTCGGGAAACGCGCCCGAAAACATTCCGCCGAAACTGCCGATTTCCGTCAGAGTCTGCGCGTTAAACGTTGATTTGGCTAAGTTTTTGATTTTGTCGAGCGCGAGATTTGCGTTATCAATCGAAACGCCCGCGTCGGAATATGAAATTGAATTCGACATAGATTTGAAAGAAGAATTATAAACCGTGAAGAAATTTTTAGCCACGAATTAAACGAACAACACGAACAATTTTGCTTTTAATTCGTGTTATTTGCGAAATCCGCGTCTAATTTCCTTTGACTTAGTTTGCCTGCCCGTTTAGCATTTTGTTGGAGAAAATTATGAGTTTTACTTTAATAGATTTGGGTTCTGAAAGCTACGAGTTGCGCGCCAACGTCTGGAATTGGAAACCGACGCTCGAAATTATCAGAAGTTTTGACATTTTAAGCGACGGAAAAATTCGTCAAATGGAATATAACGCGACGGGCGTAAAATTAGAAAAAGACGAAGCGCGCGAAATCGGCGAAAAAATCCGTGATGAGATTTTGCCGAAATTAGTGCCGAACAAACGGATTTTTATGGATTTAAGCGTAACGGACGCGCCTGACGACGGAACTTTGTATAGAGATAAAGACGACCAGTGGAGAAATTACAGCGCAAGTCACGACTGGCTGAAGGATTTTTCCGAATTTTGTCTTAAATCAAAAGGCTTTCAAGTTTTTTAAGATTAAATTTCGCAGCTATTTAGAAGTTTCGCCAATAAACAAAAGTGAATATAGATTACAAAACTCTCATCGAATTTTCGTTGCTGGTCGCGTTCGCCACGGTTCACGGATATATCGGCGCGTGGCTTGCCGTGCGGATGCTGTTTCGCCCGCGCAATCCTGTGAAATTATTCGGCTTAACGATTTTTCCGCAGGGAATGATTCCCAGACATCGGGCGCGTTTGGCGGAAGCCATCGGCAAAGCCGTCGGCGAAGAACTGGTTTCACAGGAAACGATTACCGAAGAGCTTTTCCAAAAAGATTTTCTGCGCCGGAAAATTCAAAATGCGGTCGATTCTTACTCGCAGGAATTTCTTTCGCAAAATTATCCTTCGCTTATCGAAGCCTTGCCCGCGAATTTGCGCGAGCCTGTTTTAGACGCGATTTCGTCGCTTCAAATAAAAATCGGCGAACATATCCGCGCGGTTTTGAAAAGCGAGGAAACCGTCGAATCAATCAGCGGTTTTGTGACGCGCCGCGTAGATGAATTTTTGTCAAAAAGAGTTTCAGAAGTCGTTGACGACGAACAATTTAACGAAGTTTTAGGATTTATTGAAAGCCGTATTCACGGCATTGTCAAAGAACCTGTTCTGGAACAAAAGGTAAGAGAGTTTGTTAACAAGCGCGTCAACGATTTAGCCAATGCAGACACGACTCTGGGTGAAATGTTCACGCCCGACACAATCGAACTTTTAAAGGAAAAATCGAGCGAGCAAATCGAGCCGATTATCCACCAATTGGCGGAAATTGCAACCGCCGAAAGAACACGAAATCAAATCGGCACGCTAATAAAAAGAGAAGTTCAGGATTATTACGAGAATCTGGCGTTTTTCAAAAAAATCTTCGTTTCGCGCGAAAACCTGCTCGGCGAAGTTGACGATTTGGTCAATGAATCTTTGCCGAAACGCATCAACGAAGCACTAAGCGGAGATTTTTTCGCGCAGGAGGCAAAGAGTTTTCTGGATATGACGATAAATAATGCAATGGCGCGTCCGCTTTCCGAAGTTATTGGAAAAATCGCGCCCGAACAACTCGAAAGATTGAAAACGCAAATTGCCAAAGGCGTTCTCTCGATTTTACAGGGCGCAGAAATGCGGCATTCAATCTCCGCATATCTAGCGGATTCTCTGCAAAAAATTCGCCCGCACAGTTTGGACGCGATTCTGCAAACCGTTCATCCCGAATCCGAAGAAAAACTCAAAAAACTTCTTTCGAGCGGATTGCTCAATATCCTGAATCAAGACGAAACGGCAAACATTATCAACAAAGTTTTGTCGCGCCAGATTGACCGCCTGCTGTCCGCGCCAATCGGCAAACTCTCCGACCATATTTCCGAAGAAAAAATTCGTAACGCGGGCAAAAACATTACGGAGACAATAATTTCCGCCGCCAGAGAAAAACTTCCCGAAGCAATTAAAGAATTCAATATCGGCGAAGTCGTGCGCGAAAAAATTAATCATTATCCGGTCGAAAAACTTGAATCGCTCGTGCTTTCCATCGCCAAAGAACATCTGCGAACCATCGAACTTTTCGGTGCGTTTTTCGGTTTTGTTTTAGGTGTCGCGCAATTTTTTCTTCAGCATTTTGTCGCTGGCTGGTTAAAATAAAAGGGAACTTAAAATGATTTTTGTTCGTTTCTTAAATTAAATCTTTTCGGAGGAATATCAGTTATGAAAAAGTTATATTTTTTGTTTTTCGTTTTGGCATTAGCAATCGGTTCAATCTCGACGTTAAGCTGCGGCATTGGAAATTTTAATTTTAAAAATACGGGCGGCATTCAAGGTTCGGGAAACGCCAAACAGGAAACGCGCAATTTGTCGGGCTTTGATAAAATCGAGGCGAGCGGCGCGGTCAAAACCGAAATTACGGTTGGCAAAGATTTTAGCGTGACGGTTGAGGCGGATGATAATCTGCTTCAATATATCAAAACGGACGTGAGCGGCGATACATTAAAAATCTACAATGCAGACAGAATTTCACCGAAAACGAAAATTAACGTCAAAATTTCGATGCCTGAATTAACGAAAATAGACGTTTCGGGCGCGTCAACGGCGTTGGCGACGAATGTTAACGGCGATTCGCTCGAATTAAAAGCGAGCGGCGCGTCGGGAATCAAAATTGACGGCGAAACAAAAGATTTAAACGCAGAGGCGAGTGGGGCAAGCACGATTGACGCTGAAAATTTGAAATCGGAAAACGCCGACGTTGATTCAAACGGCGCAAGCACCATAACGGTTTCGCCTTCAGGCGATTTAAAAGCCGAGGCTTCGGGCGCAAGCAACGTCTATTACACGGGCGAGCCGCAAAACATTAAACAGGATTCATCCGGCGCAAGCTCAATCAAAAAGAAATAAATTTCAGGAATAGCCGCGAAAAATCGCAGAAATCACGAAAGAAAATCTACTGTTAATTTTTTTTCGCGTTTTGTGATTTTCGCGGCTATCTATGTTTCAACAGTTTTTGTTTTAATTCCGGTCAGATTACCATTCGCGTCAAGCCCGACTGCATAAACATCCAGTTCGACGCTTCCAATCTTAAAAACGTTTAAATCCTTTAAATTATTCTTTAACAAATCTCTCAACGCGGCAAATTTTGCGACGGCGGCTTTTTCTTCGTCGCCGAACCAGTCTTGGACGGTAGTCAACTGTGAAAAAAAATCGTCAAAATTTCTTGTTTCAACCAGCGTATTATCGGCTTTCCCGATTTGACCCAAAAGATTTTCCTGTGTTACAGCATCCGCCGCGCTTCCCGCAAAAAGTTTGATTGGCGCGTCCGTCTCGCTCGTGTAAGACAAGCCTTTAATAGCTCGGCGAATCTGTTTCGTCAAATCGTTTCCTTTCTGTTCACTCTTAGTTTTTCTCTTTCCCGTCGGCATAAATTCTCACTCCAATTTTGGTTGTAATACAGTCTAGCATAATCAGAAAATCTGCCAAGTCTTTGTCATAGAAAGGCTTTTCGCGCCCGAAAAAATTTATTTTAAAAACCTGTGGATTTCTCTTGCAATTTAGTTTGTTTTCGTGTTAGTCTTTGAGCCGTTTCAGTAATGCAAAATTCCTGTAAATAGTTGAAAATAAAACACTTAAAGTTTTACTTGAACTTTTAAGCAGCTTTCCACAAGCCTGTGGAAAACCTTGTGGAAAACTTTTTATCCGGCGGGCTGAAACTGATTTAAACGGCGATTTTTGAACGACTTTAGAGCAATTCGTAAATCTGATTTTCAAAGTAATTTTACAAAGTTTTTGAACCAGAAATTGCTTAAAAGTTTTCTTAAAGATTTAACAAATTTAGCGGAGATTAATATGAATACTTCGGCGGAAACAGCAAATATTTGGAGCGTAGTTCTTAAATCGGTAGAAAAGCGTCTTAACCGGCAAATTTTCGACTCGTGGTTTCGTCCAATCCAATTTAATGGCTTTGACGAAACGGAAAATGTCCTGCGCCTGCGCGCCAGCCAAGTCAATAAGGATTGGATAAATACTTATTATACAGACCTGATTACGCAGACTTTAAACGAACTTAACCTTGCCAATTGTCGTCTCGATTGGGAAGTCGAGGAAACAAAACTGCCGGAACAAAATTTTCTCGAAGACGATGACACGGATTTCTTTTTTGAAAAACAAGAGATTGCCGCCAATAAATTTAATTTTCTGGAAAATAAAAAACCTGATATTTTAGCTAAAAGCGGCACGACGAATTTTGTAGACATCGAGCCGATTGAAAATTCGCTTAATCCGAAATATACGTTTCAAACTTTCGTCGTCGGTTCGTGCAACCAGTTCGCGCACGCGGCAAGTCTGGCGGTCGCCGAAGCTCCGGGCAAAACTTATAATCCGATGTATATTTACGGCGGAGTCGGACTTGGCAAAACGCATCTGATGCACGCCGCCGGTCACGCGATAAAGGAAAGAAACCGTCATTTGCGCGTCACTTATATTTCCGCCGAAAAGTTTATGAACGAATTGATTAACGCGATTCGTTACGACAAAACACAGGCTTTTCGTGAAAAATATCGTTCGATAGACGTTTTATTAATGGATGATGTGCAGTTTATGGCTGGTAAAGAGCGCACGCAGGAAGAGTTTTTCCATACATTTAACGCGCTGCACAATGACCAGAAACAAATCGTCATTACTTCGGATTGCCCGCCGCGCGAGATTCCAACCTTAGAAGAAAGACTACATTCACGTTTTGAATGGGGATTAATTACGGACATCGAACCGCCGGATTTGGAAACGAAAGTTGCGATTTTGAAACGCAAAGCTGATTTGGACGGCGTTGACCTGCCGGATGAAGTCGCCTTTTTCATCGCCGGAAAGGTCAAACATAATATTCGTGAACTGGAAGGTTCGCTCGTTCGTCTGGTCGCAATTTCTTCCTTACGCGGGCTGCCGATTTCAAAAATGCTCGCGCAGGACGCAATCCGAAATATCGCGGACAGCGACCAGCCGGAAGGTATTACGCTGGACAAAATTTCAAAAGCCGTTGCCGCGCAGTATAAGTTGTCGGTTGAGGAATTAAAATCGAAAAATAACGCGCGGCAAATCGCCGTGCCGCGACAAGTGGCGATGTATCTGTGCAAGCGTCTGACGAAACACAGCTTTCCTGAAATCGGGCGCGATTTCGGCGGCAAGCATCATACGACCGTCATGCATTCGGTTGAGAAGATTGACGCGCTGGTTAAGGAAGATAGAAATTTCCACAGGCTTGTCAGCGACTTAATTGATAATCTTTGCAGTTAATTAAAACTGATTTAACGATAAAACAGAAAGGAGTTTTCCACAGCTTGGGATTTTATAAAAAAGCAAAAACCTTTATTTTGCAGTAACTTAAATAAAGTTTTCCACATTTCCACAGCTTAGTGAGATTTTACGCCTGTGGAAAAGACGGAAAGATAAAATTTTGTCTTTTTTTCCACAGGGAGAATAGTTTTCCACAGAGTTTTCCACAAGGGCTGTGGACGTATAACCTTAATTATTTGAATAATAAAGTCGGTTTTCCACATTTCCACAGCTACTACTACTACTACTATATAAATATAATAATTTTAATTTATTAGAAATAGTAAAAGGCGAGTGGACAATTAAGCCGAACTTAAAGTAATTTTGAAATTTTAGGAGTCATAAAAATGGAATTTATAATCAAACAAAACGCATTAAAAGAAGAACTCGGATTCGTGCAGGGAATCGTCGAAAAGAAATCCACGATTCCGGTTTTATCGAATATTTTAATTGAATCAGTCGGCGAACACGCGCTTCGGATTATCGGAACAGATTTGGATGTCACAATCCGTTGTGAGGCTCTCGCCGAAATCAAACAGGCGGGTTCGATGTGCGTTCAGGCGCGCAAACTTTTTGACATCGTGCGGCTTTTGCCGGACGCGGACGTTCATTTTACGAAAGAAGAAAATGAATGGGTCAAAGTTACCTGCCAGAAATCAAACTTTCGACTGGCGGGAGTTTCCAAGGACACTTTCCCGGAAGTTCCGCAGTTTAAATCCGCGCCGATGAAACTTTCCGCCAGAGTTTTTAATTATTTTATACAGCATACCGGATTTGCCATCACGCAGGAGCAGTCGCGTTTCACGCTTTCGGGCGCGAAATTTATTGTTGCGGAAGATTCGGTAAAAATGGTCACAACCGACGGTCACCGTTTAGCTTATATCGAAAGAAAGGAAAAAACGGACGGCGCAATGGACGCGCTGATTCCGAAAAAAGCTCTCACTGAACTAACGAAAATCGCGCGTGACGCGGACGGCGACGTAAGTTTCGGCGAAGACCCGAACCATATCTATTTTGAAGTGAACGGCAGGCTGCTGATTACCAGAAAACTTTCCGGCACGTTTCCGAATTACGAAATGGTCATTCCGAAAGGCAACGACAAAACGGCGATTTTCGATGCCGAAGAAATGAAACGCGCCATCGCCCGCGTCGCGCTGATGGCTGATGAGCGCACGCGCTCGGTCAAACTTCATATCAAAGAAGGCGAAATTCAAATCAGTTCGCAAGCCGCCGAAGAAGGCGAAGCCGACGAAATAATTTCCGCCGATTATACGGGCGAAGAAGTTCAGGTCGGTTTTAATTCACAGTATTTACAGGAATTTCTAAACGTCATCGGAAGTAGTGCCGAAACAGAAACAAAAGAATCCGAACAGGAAACGGACGGCGACAAAGTAAAGGTTAAAGAAGGCGGGAAAATCCGCGTTGCTTTTGAATTTAAAGACGGCAACGCGGGAATCCAACTTCGTCCGGCAAACGATGGCGGTTATGATTACAAATATGTCGTAATGCCTCTGCGAATATGATGAGCTGTAAAGCAATTCCGATTTGTTATAAAATGGAATTAAGCAAAAAAAACTAAAATTAGACAAAATAAAGACGACCTTCATTGGTCGTCTTTATTTTGTCTAATTTTAGGGGAATGGAAAAGCACTCAAAGCAAAGCGGCAACTTAAAAAGGAAATTCATCATTTTGAGTATATTTTCCGGCAAGGGCTTGATAGGGATTATTAGTGCTATAATACAACTAAACGCAGTTTGGATAGTTAATAAGATACGTTTTTTACTTTATTTGCATCTCGCTATTTTACTTGTTTGGTCTAAGTAATTTGTTTTCTATGACTTGCAGAAGACATTACTTATTGTGTCTTTAGTTGAGAATAAAAGTTTTATGTGCTTTAACGAAGAATTTGACGTAATTATTGTTGGTGCTGGACATGCGGGATGTGAAGCGGCTTCCTCAGCAGCTCGACTTGGCGCATCGACAGCATTGGTTACAATTAATCTTGATTTAATCGGACAAATGTCCTGCAATCCTGCCATTGGTGGAATTGCTAAAGGACATCTGGTAAGAGAAATTGATGCGCTCGGCGGAATTATGGGGCGCGTTATTGACCGGACGGGAATCCAGTTTAGATTGCTAAATCGTTCAAGGGGTCCTGCTGTTCAATCTCCGAGAGCGCAGGCTGACCGTAGTTTGTATCGAACTGAAATGCGTCGGATGCTTGAACATACGCCAAACTTACATTTGAGGCAAGGTGTTGCTGTTAAATTAATTGTTAAAGCCTCTAAAATATATGGTTTAGAACTTCAGGACGGACGACAATTAGGCGCGAAAGCAGTGGTTATAGCTACCGGAACTTTCCTTAATGGAATTATTCATACCGGCAAGCGAACATTTTCTGCCGGTCGTTCTGGAGAGACTGCCTCAATAGATTTAGCCGAAAATCTGAAGGAACTAGGCTTCCCCGTTGGACGGTTAAAAACTGGAACACCACCGAGGCTTGATGGAAGAACTATTGACTGGTCTGCATTTGAACCGCAACCTGCCGACGAAAATCCCGTTGCTTTCTCTTTTTCAACAGAAAAAATCGAGCAGCCACAAATTAATTGTTATATTGGATACACTAATGTCGGTCTTCATCAAAAAATTCGGGAAAATTTGCATCAATCGCCGCTTTATTCAGGAAAAATTAAAGGAATCGGACCGCGTTACTGTCCTTCAATTGAGGATAAAGTTGTAAAATTTGCCGGAAAAGATAGACATCAACTTTTTCTTGAACCGGAAGGACATTTTACCAATGAAGTTTATCTGAACGGTTTCTCAACTTCACTTCCCGCAGAATTACAACAAGACTTATTGAAAATGATACCTGGACTTGAAAACGTTCAGATTATTCGTCCAGGTTATGCTATTGAATATGATTTTGTCGATCCCCGCGAACTTACTTTAGCAATGGAAACTATAAGAATTAAAGGACTTTTCTTAGCAGGACAGATAAATGGGACAACCGGATATGAAGAAGCTGCCTGTCAAGGTTTGATTGCCGGAGTAAATGCGGCATTACAAATTTCTAAAAGAAAACCTTTTCATCTTAGCCGAAATGAAGCTTATATTGGAGTTTTAATAAATGATTTGATTCAATATGGGGTGGATGAGCCATATAGAATTTTCACTTCCAGAGCTGAAGCCAGACTTACTTTGAGACACGATAATGCAGACCAAAGACTTTCACAAAAAGGCGGTGAAATAGGACTTTTAGATGGTTCTGAATGGGAAAAATTCAATCGAAAAATGGATAGGATTGCTTATTTAAGAAATTATCTTAATAGAACTAAATTCAAGCGTTCTTCAAGGGAGTATGCGTCTATATCTAGGCTTCTAAATATGGATTTAGGGGACTCAATATCTTTATCTCAGCTATCACAGCGACAAGGAGTTAATTCTAATTTAATTTTTAAACTATTGCCCGATGAGATTCAGTCTCATACTACTATATCTAGCCTTGAAACAATTTTGGCAGATATTCTTTATCAAGGCTATATCTTAAATCAAAGCAATGCTTCTAAACGGATACATCATCATGACAATCTTAAAGTTCCAAAGAGTTTTAAATTTAACAGAGTAAATAGTTTGTCAAATGAGATGATTGAACGTTTAGAACGCGCCAAACCGCAGACTTTCGGACAAGTCCGTCAAATACCAGGACTTACTTCTGCAGCTATTTCGACAGTATTGGTTTATTTGTCTTCTAATAATTCTGTTAAATAATAAAAAGTTCCACGTGAAACGTTAAAGTTTTTATTGCAACGTTTCACGTGGAACTTTTTATTATTTTGACTGTAAATATAAAGATATGGAAAAATGTGATATGCTCACAAGTATAGATTGTTATTAGGAGAAAAACAGAGAATGGGGAGAGTAATTGCCGTAGCCAATCAGAAAGGTGGAGTTGGAAAGACTACAACGTCGGTAAACTTAGCGGCAGGTTTAGCTATTGAAGAAAAAAAAGTTCTGTTGGTTGATGCAGATCCTCAGGGTAATACTACGTCAGGGTCTGGAATCACTCGCGCACAATCGAGAAAAACCTTGTATCATTCATTAGTGTTAGGAGAAGACTTAGAGAATATCTTGCTTCCGACAGAACTACCACTTCTTTGGGTAATACCCGCAGATAAAAATTTAGCGGGAGCGGAGATAGAATTAGTTGATTCCGAAGAAAGAGAATATAAGTTAAAATCTTTGTTGAAAACAATAAAAAAAAGGTTTGATTATATAATAATTGATTGTCCTCCGTCTCTAGGTCTTTTAACCTTAAATGGTTTGACAGCGGCAGATTCCCTGCTTGTTCCAATACAGTGCGAATATTTTGCTTTGGAAGGGGTTACGGAATTATTAGATACCCTGGCGAGATTGAGGCGCGGGCTTAATCCGAAATTAGTAATAGAAGGGCTTTTGTTAACAATGTATGATGAGAGGACAAATCTTTCATCCGCAGTAGCTAAGGATTTGAGAGATTTTTACGGTAGTCAAGTTTTAAAAACAGTAATTCCTAGAAATGTCCGGTTAGCAGAAGCTCCAAGTTATGGAAAGCCAATTATACTTTATGATATTCGTTCAAAAGGAGCAGAAAGTTATTTACAATTGGCTAAGGAGATATTAAGTCATGAATAGAAAGGCTTTAGGAAGGGGGTTAAGTGCTTTATTGGGTGAAGAAAAGATAACAGATAGTTTTCTTGAAATAGATTTGGATTTAATAGATGCTAATTCCGAGCAGCCGCGAACAAGATTTACAGAGGAAAATTTAGAAGAATTAGCTCAATCAATTAAAGCAAATGGCGTAGTTCAGCCAATTGTCGTTAGAAAAAAAGGTTCGCGTTACGAAATAGTTGCCGGAGAAAGGCGTTGGAGAGCTTCACAACGCGCCGGAGTAGAAAAAATTCCGGCAGTTGTGAGAAATGTATCCGATGATAAATTATTAGAGCTGGCACTTATTGAAAATATACAAAGACAAGAACTTAATCCAATTGAAGAAGCAAGAGCTTACAAAAAACTTATCGAAACCATCGGATTAACTCAAGAAATGGTTGCAGAAAGAGTTGGAAAAAATAGAACTTTTATCACTAACTATTTGCGAGTCT
Organism: Pyrinomonadaceae bacterium; assembly: GCA_050996405.1. GTDB lineage: Bacteria > Acidobacteriota > Blastocatellia > Pyrinomonadales > Pyrinomonadaceae > JBPCRW01. The sequence goes on from JBPCRW010000150.1 coordinate 13,201, forward strand.
TGAAGTTGCCCGACGATATTCAAGATCTTATTACGACCGATAAACTTTCAGTCGGACACGCCAAGGCGTTATTAACAATAGAAGATACAGATATACAGCGGCGGCTCGCAAAAAATATAATTGAGATGATGTTATCTGTTCGAGAGACAGAAAAGGCAGCTAAAAGACTTTCAAAAGGTAATAAAATAGAAAAAAAGGAAAAAGTGAGACCGAAAATAAACGCAAATTTTAAGGCGGCTGAAACGAAACTTCGCCGCTACTTTGGAACGCAGGTTAAAATTATTCCTGACGGGAAAGGAACGGGCGGAAAAATTGAAGTTGAATATTATGGCGAAAGCGATTTAGATCGTATATTTCAATTGGTATTGTCTAGATAAACCTTTAGATTCAATAGTTTATGGAAAAAAAGAGACTAACGGAAATGGTTTCCTGCGCTGGTTGAGCGGCAAAACTCGCGCCAAGTGACCTTGCTCAAGTTTTGAGCAAATTACCCGAACAAAATTTTTCCAAAGATGTGATTGTCGGATTTGAAAACGCCGACGACGCAGGCGTTTTTCGTCTTTCGGATGACTTGGCTCTTGTGCAGACGGTAGATTTTTTCACGCCGATTGCCGACGAACCGGAAATTTACGGTCAGATAGCTGCTGTTAATTCGCTTAATGATATTTACGCAATGGGCGGAATGCCAGTATCTGCGCTCTCGATAGTTTGTTATCCGCAGAAAGGTGATTGGAATGTTCTGGAAAGAATTTTGCGCGGCGGTCAGCTAGCGATGAATGCGGAAAATGTAGTAGTTATCGGCGGGCATTCGGTTGACGACCAGGAAATAAAATTCGGTTATGCCGTTACCGGAATTATCAATCCGCAAAAAGTCGTGAAAAATTCGGGTGCTAAAGCAGGAGATGTTTTAGTTTTGACCAAACCAATCGGCACAGGCGCAATCAGCGCAGGAATTAAATTCGGAAAAGCATCTAAAAAAACAATCAAAGCCGCGATAAAAACAATGACTACTTCCGCCTCTCAAGCATCTAAAATAATGCAGGAAGTCAGGGCAAACGGATGCACGGATATAACAGGTTTTGGTCTGCTCGGACACAGTTTTGAGATGGCAAAAGCCAGCAATGTTACTTTGAAAATAGAGTCTGAAAAAATTCCATTATTACCGCAAGTCATTGAATTGATTACAGAAAAAATGCTGACTCGCGGCGACAAAAATAATCGGGATTATGTTGGCGGAAATGTGAATTTTGCCAAAAATGTGAGTCGTGAGATGCAGAGCGCGTTATTTGACCCTCAGACGGCGGGCGGGTTGCTTATAAGTCTTGAAAAAAACAAAGCCGAAAGATTGATTAAAGAAGTGGAAAGCGCGAAAATAATTGGTAAAGTTAAAAATTATAAAGATTTTCTATTAGAAGTTTTTTAAATTTGTTGAGGTAAAAAAGTTGTTTTTATTTATTCTCGAATCAATCAGCACGTCGGAATTGATTTTTATCGCGGTAGTAGCATTAATTATTTTCGGTCCGAGAAAGCTGCCGCAAATGGCGAAAACCATCGGTAAGACTATGGCGGATTTTAGAAACGCCACAAACGAATTCAAATCAACGTGGGAAAAAGAAATTGCGTTTGAAGAAAGGGAAATCGCCGTTAGTCCAAATCCAAATACCGCGAATCAGTCTTCAGAAACAACTATTCCGAATCAAAATTCGATTCAATCGCCAGTCGAAAACGAATTTTCCAAGCCTGTTGTGAGGGAACTCTCTGCCAGCGACATCGCTGAAAAATTTCCCGACAAAAACAGCATTGAGCAGAGCAAACCGGAAAAACAAAAGGCTGCCGAAAAAACAACTTCGGATAAACGAGACTGGTTGTAATATCCTCGATAAAAAACAAAATTTTTATAATGGATTTTCAAGAAAAAAAAATTGAGCGGGAAGCCGAACTCGGTAGTCAAATGTCATTTTTAGAGCATTTGGACGAGTTTCGTCGGCGTTTAATAAATTCGATTATTATCGTTGCGATTGCATTTGGTGTCTGCTGGTTCGTATCCGATAAAATTTTTTCGTTTCTCGCTGTTCCGGTCAGCAACGCTCTGGCTGAAGCGCAACGCCGCGAAATTCCGGTCGAAGGCTTAACCGGAAACGAAAAGGTTTTGCCTTTAAGTAATTTGCAGGAAGGCGATTCCGGGCGATATGTTTTTGACCGCGCGACAAAACTCGGAATAACTGTCGTCGCTCCGGGAACTTCAGTTCAATCAATTGTTTCTAAAGATAGACAGGGAAATCTCGGTCTTTTTACAGAAGAGCCGGTTTATACAAATAACGCGATAATTCCGAAAGGCGTTCGTCTGCCGGTAAATTTTTCCGCTCCCGATACGGACGAACCTAGCGCGGACGCGCGAATGATTGTGACGACGGCGGTCGAACCCTTTACGCTTTACGTGACGGTCGCGCTGTATTCGGCGATTGCGATTTCCATCCCGTTTCTGTTGTGGCAGGTTTGGGGATTTATTTCGCCCGCGCTCTACAAACACGAGCGCTCGTATGTTACGCCGTTTATTGGTTTATCTTCAATTTCTTTTGTGTTCGGGGCGGCTTTCGCTTATTACATTTTAGTTCCGCCCGCGCTGAAATATCTGCTCGGACTCGGAGAGGATTTCCGTCTGCTGCTGCGGGCATCCGATTATTTCAATTTTATAATCATTTTCATGCTGGCAATGGGAATAATTTTTCAGATGCCTGCGATAACCTACGTGCTGGCAAGAATCGGAATAGTTTCGGCAGGTTTTCTGGTCAGAAACTGGAAAATTTCAACCATCGTTATCTTGATTGTCGCGGTAGTCGCTTCGCCGACCGCAGATATTCCGAATATGCTGCTGTTTGCCGCGCCGATGATAGTTTTATACATAGTTTCGATTTTCGTCGCATGGCTTTTCGGAAAGAAACGAAGCGCGGTAGAAATTTAAAATTTTAGGGCGACGAAAGGCAACCTTGCAAACATTTGACTGCATCTTGACTATTGGAAAATACTATCTAAAATCTTTATCAATCAATTTTATCGTTTAATGTAAGGAAAAAGTACATTTTTCCTTCGAGGAGTTTTACAGCGATGTCCGATAAAAATTTGTTTCGCCGAATCTTGTCGCCAGTTTTAATCGTTTTGGTTGGAGTTTCAATTGGTTTTGCCCAAAAGGATAAAAAAGACCAGAATACAGACCCGAGTCAAAAATCCCGCAATGTTAAAAGTGAAGACAGCGTAAATAAAATCTATAAAATCTGGGTTGACCAAGACGTAGCCTATATCATTACGCCCCAAGAAAAGGAAGCCTTTAAAAAACTTCAAACCAATGAAGAACGCGAAAATTTTATTGCGAATTTTTGGGCAAGGCGCAACCCGAATCCCGATTCGGAAGAAAACTCGTATAAGGAAGAATACTTTGAGCGTATCGCTTATGCCAATGAACATTACGCTTCGGGAATTCCGGGCTGGAAAACCGACCGCGGGCGCACTTACATTACTTGGGGAAAACCCGACGGCATAGAATCGCACCCGTCCGGCGGCAGCTACGACCGTCCAAGTTATGAAGGCGGCGGAACGACCACGACATATCCTTTTGAAACATGGTTTTATCGGCATCTCGACGGAGTCGGCGACGGAATCGAAATAGAATTTGTTGACCCGACCGGCACGGGCGAATATCGCTTTGCCCGCAATGCCAACGAAAAAGATGCTCTGGCAACGGTTCCGGGCGCAGGATTCACAACTAACGAGGAATTAGGTTTATCCAGTAAAGGCGACCGCGGAATAGGCGGCGACACGAGCTATATGCGCGAGCAGGACATGCCATTTCGCAAGTTGGAAACCCTTGTAAATTTGCAGAGACCACCGGAAGTTAAATTCAGTGACTTATCGGGATATGCAGATTCCGGCGTTCTTGAAGAAAAGAATCCGATTGATTTTGATTTGCGCGTAGATTTTTTCCGCCAGTCGCAAAATCAGGTGATAACGGCGTTCACGGTTCAATCGGATAATAAAGAATTGACGTTTGAAGATACCGGCGGACTTCAGGTTGCGACGATGAATATCTTCGGTAAAGTGACGGCTGTTTCAGGTAAAAAATCTGGGATTTTTGAAGATACGGCGACGACGACGACGACCGCAGAGGAATTAGCCGACGCGAAAGACAGAAAATCCGTGTATCAGAAAGCGATTGCGCTTCAGCCCGGAACGTATAGAGTCGATGTTGTCGTCCGCGATGTCAAGTCCGGCAAAACCGGAATTGTTCACAAAGGTTTTACCGTGCCACGTTATGATGATGAAAAACTTTCGACTTCGACGCTGATTTTAGCCACGCGGCTTTACGAAACGACCGAAAGAGACATCGGCGGACAGTTTATTATCGGCGATAAAAAAGTAATTCCCAATTTATCGGGCGTTTATAAAAAAGGAGAGGATGTCGGCGTTTATCTTCAGGTTTATAATTCCGGCATCGACCAGACGACTTTAAAACCATCGGTCGATGTCGAATATGTTTTGACGAAAGACGGTAAAGAGGTTTTAAGACAGCCGGAAAATTGGGAAGGTTTGAGCGATGCCGGACAGCGTTTGACGCTGGCAAGATTGCTGCCAACCGCGCAATTAGCACCGGGCAATTACGAAATTAAAATCAAAATTCACGACCGCGTGAGCAATCAAGCAATCGAGCCTTCGGACAAATTTACGGTCACTCAATAAATTCCATTGAGTAATGATCATCAGCCGTCGCCCTAAAAAAGCGGCGGCTTTTTATTTGCCCGAAAAGTTGTCATACCAGAGCTGGAAAACCAGCAGCGTCCAAAGCTGTTTATGATGATTGGCAACGCCGGTTTCGTGTTCCTTAATCAATTGCCGCACAAACCCGACGTTAAATAAATTCTGTCTTTTTAACCTGTCGGCATTTAATAAATCGTGAACCAGCGGATTAAGTCTGCCTTTGAGCCATGCGGCAATCGGAATTCCGAATCCCTTTTTCGCCCGTTTCGTGACCGACTTCGGCAGCAGGTTTTTGACCGTTTCCTTTAAAATATATTTGCCGTTGCCGCCGTTTAGTTTATATTCGAGCGGCAGCGAAGCGGCAAATTCCGCTATGCGCGCGTCGAGAAACGGCGCGCGAACTTCCAATGAAACCGCCATCGAAGCCCGGTCAACCTTTGTCAAAATATCTTCCGCCAGATAAAAATTCATATCCAGAAACTGCATCTGCTCGATTTGTTCGGTCGCATCGCAAATCTTCAAAAGCCTTTTGGCATCGGCGTAAATATCTGCGGAAGAATTTTCCAAAACGCTTTCGGTCAATAATTCATTCTGCTGTTTGATTGAAAATGAGCCGAACCAGGAATGATGGCGCGTCACCGCGTCGTATTTTGAAGATGCGATAAAACGTTTCGCTTTGTAATCAAACGAAAGATTTTTCGTGTTGACGGGCAAGGAATTAACCACCGGTTCAATCACGCCGCTTCGCACAAATTGCGGCAGTTGTTCATACATTCGCGCAACTTTATGCCCATAATACATCGGGTAGCCCGCGAAAATTTCGTCGCCGCCATCACCGCCCAAAGCAACGGTGACATGCTGGCGCACAAATCTTGAAAGCAGAAATGTCGGCAGCAGCGAAGCGTCCGAAAGCGGTTCGTCCAGCCATTTGCCGATACCCGTAATCAATTCGGCGGCGGTTTCGACGCTTAATTTATCTTCGTAATGTTCCGTTCCGAGATGCGCTGCGACTTCGCGCGCAAACTTCGATTCGTCAAAGGAATTCTCTTCAAAACCGATGGAAAAAGTTTTCACTTTCTCACGCGAAAACTGTGTCGCAAACGCTGCGACCGCCGAAGAATCAACGCCGCCCGAAAGCAAAACGCCGAGCGGAACATCCGAGACGAGCCGCATCCGCACGGAATCCGCCAGCAGTTCGCCAAGCTGTTTCGACGCTTGATGGAGCGAAAACTTTTCTGTCTTTTGAAAACTCAAATTCCAGTAACGCCGCGTTTTCACCTGCCCGTTTTCCAGCGTCAAAAGATGCGCCGACGGAAGTTTTGAAACGCCTTTGTAAATCGAATGCGGCGCGGGAACGTAATCGAACGAAAGATAAGAGCGCAATGCTTCGAGATTGATGTCGGATTTAACCGAAGGATTTTGCAGAAGCACTTTCGGCTCGGAAGCGAAAATCAATTTATCATCAAACACGCCGTAATAAAGCGGTTTCTCGCCAAACCTGTCACGCGCAATCAGCAATCTTTTCTTTCGCAAATCCCACAACGCGAAGGCAAACATTCCGTTTAATTTTTCAACCATCGCGTCGCCGAATTCTTCGTAAAGGTGCGGCAAAACTTCCGTATCGGTGTGACTGTTAAACTGATGTCCGAGAGAAGCGAGATTTTTGCGAAGCTCGCGGAAATTATAAATCTCGCCGTTCATCACCGCGACCACCGATTTATTTTCGTTCCAGACGGGCTGCTCGCCGCCCGCCACATCAATAATCGAAAGCCGCCGCATTCCCAAAGCAACACCGCGACCGAGCCACAGCCCTTCCGAATCCGGTCCGCGATGCGCCATCCGCTCGCACATCGAATGCAGCGCGGCTTCATCGCCGAACATCGGCGATTCATTAGCGTCTAAATTTGCCCAACCCGTTATTCCACACATTAAGAATTACCACGAAGTTTCTTTTCTGTTTCAAAAGCCTTTTTTATTGCTTCTTCAATTTTACTGGGTTCAGTTAAATACTGCTCAAATTCACGAATGTTATCGCGTTTGAAATGAAGTTGACCTTCACCGACATTTCCGCGATGCTGACCTTTTGAATAATAACGACTGTTTTCAACTTCAAACGAAGGAATTACCCAACATTTGATAATGTCGCGCCACACGCCAAACCAAACAAAAACTTCGCAATATCTCGGTTTGATTTGCTGAAAATTCATATCAAAATTTTTACCCGATTCGTAGGACAGAGCTTTTAGTGAAAGCGGCTGATTACTCCGAAATTCTACGGCACGAGAGGCTTTGACTTCAATACGAATGTTTGGCGACAAGAAAAAATCGTATTGCCCGACATATTCGGCATCGAGTTTTTTAGTTGGTCTTTCGAGTGAAGGAACAATCTCTTTTACAAAACCTAATGACCACAAAGCCAACAAATTTTTTGTCGAATTATAAAAGGTAGGTTTGAAAATAATGTTGTAATCAAATTTTCTCATTCAAATAAATCCAATTGGCGACTAGACGCAGTAATTATTTCAATAGGTAAAATTTTTAATGCTTTTTCAGTTTTAATGTGCTTTGAAAAACCTGTGTTTGCGACAATCATTTTATCAAATTTGATTTCGGCATTAAGCATACTTTCATAGTGAAAAACATCTCTAATGCGAGCAATGCCCTTTTCAAATTTGCTTGAGTCTTTCCAAACTTTCACGGTCAGATTTTCGGGAAGTTCGCTGAATAGATAATATCTTCCCCAATAACTTAACATTTCATCAAAATTTATTTGAAATTCATCAGCTTTGAGATGACCTTCAATTTTATCTTTCAAAATTTCAAACCTTTCATCAATCAAATCAGCGAGAATCAAAAGCCCTTGCCTTTTGTCTGAAAAATCAACTTTATCAACCAAGTCCGCATATAA
>JBPCRW010000100.1:0-21885 GCA_050996405.1 Pyrinomonadaceae bacterium
GAACAAGGTTTAATGACAATCACGCAGGGCGGCATTTGGGTCGTCGCCAATTTCAAGGAAACGCAGCTCGAAAAAATGCAAATCGGGCAAAACGTGGATATTTTCGTTGACGCTTATCCGGGCGCGACGTTTCGCGGTACGATTGAAGGTTTTCAAGCCGGAACGGGTTCGCGTTTCAGCGTTTTTCCCGCCGAAAACGCCACCGGAAACTTCGTCAAAGTCGTGCAGAGAATTCCCGTCAAAATTATCTTTGAACAGAATTCCGACAAACTCAATTTGCTCGTGCCGGGAATGTCTGTCGTTCCCAAAGTCCGCGTGCGGTAAAAATCCAAAATGGAAAACGCTTCTTCCGTGACGAAACTAAAATCCTTCTCGGTCGCCTCGCAAATCAATCCGTATTTTTCCATTGCCATTTTGACCATCGCCACCTTTATGGAAGTGCTGGATTTGACGATTGCCAACGTCGCCGTCCCGCGCATCGCCGGTGATTTATCCGTGCCGTTTGCCGATGCTTCGTGGGTTATCGGCTCGTATCTGGTGGCGAACGCCGCGATTTTGCCGATTTCCGGCTGGCTCACCACGCGCTTCGGGCGCAAGCAGTATTATATGGCTTGCGTCTGCGGATTTGTCGCCAGTTCTCTGATGTGCGGGTTTTCAACCAATTTGGGAACGCTGATTTTTTTTCGCTTTCTGCAAGGCGCGAGCGGCAGCGGTCTGGCGGTCAGCGAGCAGGCGATTATCGCCGATGCCGTGCCGCCGGAAAAACTCGGTCGCGCGTTTTCGATTTACGCTTCGTTTATGTTTATCGCGCCGGTTCTGGGTCCGACCGTCGGCGGATTTATCACGGACAATTTTAGTTGGCACTGGGTATTTTTCATCAACGTTCCGATTGGAATAATTTCGCTGGTTCTCGTCTATTTTTTCGTTCACGAATCCGAAGTCGCGCTTGAAGCGGCGGAACAGCGCAGGCGCGAACACGCTTCGATTGATTGGGTCGGTATTTTACTTTTCGTCGGCGGCATCGCGTGTCTCGAACTCGTTTTGGAACAGGGTCCGAAGGAAAACTGGTTTGAATCGAATTTGATTCTGCTCGGCGCGATTACGGCTTTTTTCGCTTTGCTTATCGGCGCGACTTGGGAATGGTATCAGCCGCATACGGCTGTTGATGTCGAGATGTTTAAACATCCGCATTTCGCCGCCTGCTGCGTTTTGATGTTCGCCGTCGCCCTTGTTCTTTACGGTTCGACTTTTCTGATTCCTTACACGGTGCAAACCTTGCTCGATTACAGCGCGACAAATTCGGGTTTGGTGCTGCTGCCGGGCGCGATTGTCAGTTTAATAATGATGCCGATTGTCGGCTGGCTGCTCGATGTGGTTGACGCGCGAAAAATACTTTTGTTCGGCTTGGCGGCGACGATTTTGGCGGTCTGGCATTTGAGTTCCATTAACTTGAACATCAGTTTTAACGATTTGGCAGCGGCGCGCGGCTTTCAAGCATTCGGATTGTCGTTTCTCGCCGCGTCCGTCAACACCGTCGCCTATTATCATCTGCCTAAAGGTAAAAACAACAGCGCGTCCGCCTTGCTCAATCTAGTGCGAAATACAGGCGCGAGTATGAGCATTGCTCTGACCGTCACGCTGCTTCGACAGCGCACCGAAACGCACGTCACGAATTTGAGTTATCACGCTTCAAACTATAATCCGAATTTCACGGAAGCCATTAAACAGTTGACGCGCAATTTTAAAGAGCAAGGCTTAAACGCGCTGCAAGCCAAAAATTTTTCTTACGACGTGATGTGGAACGAACTCGTCAAACAGGCTTCGATGAAAGCGGTTCTCGAAGTTTTTGAGGTTTTTCTGATTCTGTTTGTTCTGGCAATACCGATGGTTTTTCTGCTCAAAAATAAAAGAAGCGGCGATTCAGGCGGCGGGCATTAAGATAATTTTATTCATCCTTTTGAAGTAATTTCGTCGTTTCTTCGGTCACGCTCGGCGGTCTGGCAACTTCTCCCGTCGGCGGAGTTTTCCAATTGTTGACCGGCGCGACATAGCTTTCAACCGGCTGACTTTGCGGCGGCGGCAAAGTGTTTCGCGCCGTGCCGGAAAGATTTTGATGTCGCGCCGGTAATTCCTGAAAAAAATTCGCCGACGGTTTTTTCAAAAAAATGAAAGAAGCAATCAGCCACATCAGCGCGCCGAAAACGCCAATAATTGCTGACATTGCGGGAAGCGTGTTCACGTCCATAATGCCGAAAAGAGACGTAAGAATCAAAACGAAAAATATAAACCAATATAAGCTGAAGACAATTCCGTTTTTCCTGGTCAGCAAAGTTTTCTTTTCCTTTAATTCGAGAAGCTGCGGCAAAACTCCGCCGTTCGCCAAAACTTCCGCGACGGTTTCCAGCAGAAAACCGCAGCGCGAACAAAATCTGATATTTTCGCTCGTTTGTTCCTGACCGCAGCGTGGACAATACATTTTGAATCTCCAAATTTTTGAAATCGGTAAAAGCTGTTTGAACTAACGAAATTTTGCGCTAAAAAGTTCACGTCCGCAAGTCACCTCTTGTCAGAACCGCTTCGCGTTAGCGGGCGGGTTGTTTAATAGGTTTCAAGTTCAAGGTTCAAAGTTCAAGGTTGAGGAATCGATTCGACCTTGAACCTTAAACCGTGAACTTTGAACCAACCGCGAACCCGCCCGCTAACGCAGGCGGTTCTGACCCGAAAAAAGTTTGAAAACGACGATTGCGCGACCTTGAAAATTTTCGGCGCGGGCGACGGTTTCTAAAAGCAAACTGAAAAGAGTTTTTAATTTTTCCGGCGCGGGAATTTGCCGCCGTAAATCTTCGTCCGAATGAAAAAGCGCGAATCCGCGACGGCGTGTTTCCTCGACTTCCGACAAATAATTTAAAATCAAATCGTTCGTCGAAAGAGCTTCGGGCAGCGTCCATTCAAACGGGTCGTCCCAGAGTTTGACGGTGATTCCGCCGAAGGTTTGTTCGACCGCGCCCGCCGAACGCAGAATATATTCGCTGCAAGAATTAACCGGAAAATCCTTGCGAATTTCACGCGGCTGCCAGTAGAGTTTTTTCGGCGGAATTTTAGAAATAATTTCACGCGAAAGATTGTGAAGCCGCAGAAATTGCCCGTCAAGACAATCAATAAAAGTTTTCATAATAAAGAAAAACAGACGCTTGAATTTTGTAAATCAAACGTCCATTTTCCATTATTCGTTTTTAATTTTCCACTACTGGATGCGACGGTCGTCTTCGACCATTCCGAGACCGTAGCTTCTGCCGCCGAAATTTATGCCGTCCTGCACTTTGCCTTTCACGCCGACACGCGAATTTTTGCTCGGCACGCTGCGACTGGTTAAAACCCAAATCGAGCCTGTGCCGTCGTCAACTTTATAAACTCCGCCGAGCAGCGCGACCCCAAAACTATTGGTCACGCGCCCCGTTATCGCCGTTTCCTTTCCGACATATTTCGACGGATTCGACTCGATTCTGCCGATATTAGTTTTCTGCGGGCAAGCCGTCATCAACAATCCGGCTGCTAAAACCAGACTGAACAAAAATATTTTTGATTTAGTTATCATAGAATTTTCTCCTTGATTAAATTGCTGCGGGAGAGAAACCTTTCGCTATCTTAAAGATTCAACCGGAGCGGAAAAGTTTGCTTTGGATTTCAAAATCTGCGATGCTTTTTTTGTTGCGCGTGAAGCAGAAACCCGACCGTTAGGAAGGATGAAAAGTTTCCGTCGCTTGCCAAACGCGCGGGCTTCTGATTGAATACGCGCAATTTCAAAAAACCAAATGGCGACTGCAAAACAAGTCCGGCTCGAAAATTTTTCCTTCGCTTCCAGCGTGAAAGATGACGTTTGGCATCCGAAAACAACTGACGAGGCTTACGAATGGTGGTATTTCGACGCGCTGTCGGACGACGGACAGGATGCGCTCGTCATAATTTTTCTCGACAATTTTATTTTCTCGCCGCGCTACAATAAATTAGTCGGGAGTCGGAAGCCGAGAGTCGAGAGTCAGAAGGAAGTTCAAGATTCCGAATTCGGCGTTCAGCATTCAGCGTTCAGCGTTCAAAACGAAACTCCGCATTCCGCAATCTGCAATCCGCAATCGAGCGTTCCCGCTTTGGCGTTTATTTATTACCACGACGGCAAACCGATTTACCGCGCTATCAACGAATTCGCGCCCGAACATTTTTCCGCCGATATTGTTTCGCCCGCTTGCAATATCGGTGATAGTTTTTTTAAATTTGAATCCGCGCCCTACGGTTCGGGTTACAGTTTGCGGGTCAAAGCCAATCTGCCGCGCCGCCGCAGGCTTGAAGCAAATCTCGAATGGCTTTCGATTGAGAGCGATTTGTTGACAACGCCGGAAAATCATAATCATTTGACCGATAAACACAACTGGAATCTGGCTGCGCCGCGCTCGGATGTAACGGGCAGCATTAAAGTTTCGGACGCGAAAAACAAATTGCTGGACGTGCGCCATTTTCGCGGGACGGGTTATCACGACCACAACTGGGACGCGCGCTGGCTGCCCGCCGCCGTCAGCAAATGGCAATGGGGACGCGCCCATTTTGACGATTACACCGCCGTTTATTATCGTTACCGCGAATTCGATTCGACTCGTCCGATTACAAAGCTTTTTTTAATCAATGACAATAAAATCACAATTTTTGACGCGGATTACAGTGAGGAAAAAATGCGCCGCAATATCTTCGGCGTAAAATTTCCGAGAGAAATTACGCTCACCGCCGAAAACGGCTTTGAGTTAAATATCCGGCAATTAAAATCAATTGACGAAAGTTTTTTTTATTTGAGATTTTTAAGCGAAGCTAAACTTAAATGTCCCGACGGAAAAATCCGCGAAGCGTTTGCCATCACCGAACATCTCGCGCCGAAAAATTTGAAATATCGCTGGCTCGATTGGCTGGTCAATATGCGAATCGGCAGAAACGGCAAAGGAGCGTTTCTTTAATGGTGAATGGTGAACGGTAAATGGTAAATTTAAGAAAGGTTTTCATTTACCATTTACCGTTCACCATTCACCATTCACTTGTTTGTCAGCTTAACCGCCGTGCCGTATGCCAAAACTTCAGTCGAGCCTTGCGTAAATTCGGTCGCGTCGTAGCGCATTCCGATAACGGCATCCGCGCCGATTTCCTGCGCGTGCTGCACCATTCTGGCAAAGGCTTCCATCCGAGCCGCTTCGCAGACGCGCGAAAATTCTTCGATGTTTCCGCCGCCGATTGATTTCAAGCCGCCGATAAGTCCCGCGCCGATGCCGGTCGCCCGCACGACAATTCCGCGCACCACGCCCAAATACTGTACGATTTTTCCCATTTCCACATCGTTTCCGGTCGTTACAATCATTTCGATTCACTCCTTATTTTATAAAAATTTTCACTACTCAAATACAATAAATGCTAAAGAAATATCATAAAATCTTTATGTCCCTTGTGTCTTGGCGGCAAATATTTATTTTGCGAAAACCTGCGAAAAATCCGCGAACGATTTAAATTCCAGCGCGTTTCCCGACGGGTCAAGAAAAAACATCGTCGCCTGTTCGCCCGTTTCGCCTTTGAAACGAATTTTCGGCTCGATGATAAATTCAACGCCTTTTGATTTCAGTTTTTCCGCAAATTTTTTAAACTCGTTCATCGGCAAAACGCAGCCGAAATGCGGCACGGGAACGTGGTCTGCGTCAACTTCGTTTTTGTGTTTGATGCCGACGGCTTCGGGCGCGAGATGCGCGACGATTTGATGCCCGAAAAGATTAAAATCAATCCACTGGTCGGAGCTTCTGCCTTCGGCGCAGCCTAAAATTTCGCCGTAAAATTTTCGGGATTCGTCCAAATTTTTTACGGGAAATGCTAAGTGAAATAAATTGTTCATAATTACTTTCCTTTTCCTTCTGTAACACAGAATACTAAATAGACATCTTTAGATGGTCTATCAAGAGAGATATTTACGTTCCCGATTTGAATCGGGTTTATTCCTTTAATTCTGCTAATGTTTCTTATATATTTCATCAATTGACTTTGCGAAAAAATGTCACCTTCTTGCAGTATTGAGTTATTCCTGAGAGTTTTATCTCGCGTGTACCTGTTACCTGAAAACTCAATACGACGCACTCTATATGGATTTGAGTCGGCTTCTTTTATCAGCTTTAATCGCTCTGCTTTATTTTGATAACAAGAAAATTTTTGAGCCGAATCATCCGTTTTTTCCTGCGCGAATGCGGCAAACGCCGAACAGGAAAATAATAATAACCAAAAACAAAATGATATTTTGCGACTTGTCATAATTTACTCCAAAGCAATTATAAAAGTTTGGGCGAATTTCTTCTAAATTCTTTCAGTCTTTGCCGTAAAAAAATCCGATTGAAAAATAATTTTTGCGCCGTTTGAATTTTATATGCGCCAGCGCGATTCCGCCAAGCGCGCTGGCGACGGCGAAAAGTTCGACGACGTAACGCGGCTCTGGATTTTCGAGCATGGCGAAAAATGCGACGCGCGGAAATATTAAAAGCGCGGCAAGCAACAGCCAGCGAATCGAGCGCGTTCGCCATAAAACAAACGCGCCGACGATTCCGAACAAAGTGTAAATCCAGGTCAAAACTGCAAAAACCGGCAGCCAGATTTGCTGGTTTTCGTCTTCGTCCAAATCTTTGAGCGGAAAAAGTTCGCCCGCAAAAGGATAGTATTGCGAGTGTGTGTCAAGCCACATTGACGCGGCGCGTTTTGCGGGAAGCCCGACGTAATATCGAAACGGCGCGCGGGCGATTCTCTCGTCGGCAATTTGCGCGAAACCCGCGTCAATTTCCGGTGTCATTTCCACATTCTGATTGTCGTTTGAATTTTGGTCGGAATTGTCGGCATTATCGTTGTTATCCGAATTATCCGCGTCCGAATTATCGCTCGCGTCGTCGCCGGAATCTGCTGAATCGTCCTTGTCGCCGCTTTTGTCATCAGGCGAATCTTGCGAATCGTTCGCCTCATCCGGCGTTTGATTATATTGTTTAAGCAAAGCGGCAACGCGCGATTTTTCCTCGTCGCCGTCAAAAGCCGATGCCGGAATCTGCTCGATTTTTATCGGCTTGTCGTCCAGATTCCACAACGTCGGCTCGATATATTTTTCGTCGTCAATCCACGTCCGCACCCAGCGAAAATAACCGAACGCGACAAATTCGCCGGGAGCTTCAGCGTGCGCGGGCGCAAGCGGCTGAAAAACTCCGAAAACCTGTTCGTTGCGAATCGTCCAGGGAACAAGCGGCAAAATAAACGCGATTGAAAAAACTGTTCCCTGCCAGATTATTTTTAAAAATCCCGTTTTAAATTTTGAAAAAAATGAAGGTCGTTTTTCGATTTGAAAAAGTCCCGTGACGACAATCGTTAAACCGATTCCGGCGGCGAAAAGTCCGCTGTCAGGACGCAGTAAAACCGCCAACCCCGATAAAATTCCCGCCGAAATCCACCACAAAATTTTTGGTTTGAGAGATTCCGTTTTAAAAGCGTAAGTTGCCGCCAGCGTCATTGCCGCCAGCAGAAAAATCGTCAGCGTTTCGGTCAGAATCGTCGCCGCGTAAATCGCCGTGAACGGACAAAGCGCAGCGAGAAAATAAGCGAGCCAAAACGCGCGGCGTTTGAGTTTTTCATTTGCCGTCCAGTTTAAAGCCAGCAGCGCAATCAGCAGACAGGTCGCAGTGTTGAAAATTCCCTGCACGACGCGCGCCGCCGTGTTGTTGTCGTGACCGAAAATCGAATAAATTCCCGCCAGAAACAGCGGATAACCCGGAAGCCTGATAATTGTCGGCGTAAAGGGCGGCGCGGATTCGGCGGAAAAAACATTTTGTTCGAGCAGATTTTTCGCCATCTGCGCGTAAAGTTTTCCGTCGTTCGGCTCGTCGTTGGCGAGGGCGACGGCGAAAAAAATGTGCGCGGCGAGCGTCAGCGAAAAAATAAACGCGATAAACAATCGCCACAGCCATTTTTTTCGACGATTTTCACGCAATAAATTTTCCGTTTTTTCGTCTGACAAATTTTCTGTTTTCACTCGCCGACGGATTTCGTCATTTGCCGGATTGCGCCGAGATGATATGCCGTGTGCGCTAAAATTCCCATCGCCATCCCGACTTTATCGTTGTTCCAATCCTGCGCGTCGGCAAGACAACGCAGAACATTTTCATACGATTTTTTTACGCCGCCGCGCAGCGCGTCCCATTCAGTTTCGTCAACATCGTCAATCAGCCAGCTTTGCTCCCAATTAACTTTTTCGGTTCTGCCGTTGATAAACTCGCATAAACGGTCGAGATAAAACTTAAAATGTTCGGTGTGCGCGGCGATGGTCGTGTCGCCCGTTTCGCGCGAAACTTGTTCCGCCGAAAGTTTTTCGAGCGTCGAAAAAACGCCGATGCCTCTGTCTAAATACGCGCTGCCCGAATCGGGCGAACCTTCAAAAGTTTCGCGCAGAAGATATAAAAGTGATTTTAGAAAATCGTTTTTGTCGTTCATATTTGCTAAAATTTCCTTGAACAAATGTCAATCGAAACGGTCGAAAAATTTATCGGCGAACTGGAAAAATCGCTCGGCGAAAAAACTTTCGTCAAACTGTCTTTAGGCAATTATAAAGGCGCGGACGAACACTTGCAAAAAATTCTCGTTCGCCTGGTCGAAACAAAGAAAGGAACGCGCCTTTTTTTTCTTTATCGCCATGACACGCGCGACACGGTAAAAAATTTCGATTTCACGACGGGCATAAAAATTGTTCGCGGATTTCTCGACACAGATTTTTTTAGCGGTCATCTTTTTACCACCGAAAACGATTTTCAACTCGACATCGGCAAGAAAGGAAAATCGCGTTTAAACGCCGGAAAACCGACGTTTAAAACAAAACCTCTGCCCGCGCACGACCGCGAAAAACGGGCGCAGGTTAATCCGAATTCGTTTTACCTGCGCGCGCTCGGCATCACCACCGACGCTGGCGAAATCCGCGACAAACAGCAGGACAAGTGGAAGCAAATAAATCGTTTTGTCGAAACTTTATCGAATCTTTTCGATAATTCTCCGCTCAAAGATAAAAAAGAATTGAGAATCGTCGATATGGGTTCGGGAAAAGGTTATCTGACATTCGCGGCGTATGATTTTTTTAAAAATATTCGTTCGTTGGACGTAAAAATTACGGGCGTTGACACAAAATCCGAACTCGTCGGTTTGTGCGGCGACATTGCCGCATCTTCCGATTTTGAAAATTTGAAATTCGTTCACGGTTCGATTGGCGATTACGAATTGAATGATGTTGATATTTTAATCGCGCTTCACGCCTGCAACACGGCGACCGACGACGCGATTTTCAAAGGCATTCGCGCAAACGCCTCTTTAATCGTCGTCGCGCCGTGCTGTCATCAGGAAATCCGCCCGCAAATAAAATCGCCGGAAATGTTCAAAAACATCTTGCGTCACGGCGTATTGATTGAACGCACGGCGGAAACAATTACCGACGGACTGCGCGCTTTATTGCTGGAAAAAAGCGGCTACGCGACCAGAATTTTCGAGTTTATCTCGACCGAACACACGCCGAAAAATAATATGATTGTCGGCACACGCGCGGAAAAATCGGTTGACGCGGAGGAAAGATTCGACCGCGAAATTGCGGAGATAAAAAACTTTTACAGCATTAAAGAACAACGTCTCGAAAAATTGCTCGACGAAAACGAAGGAAATTAACAGGGATGAAGGGGATAGATAAGAATATTCAAAATTTTCAATGGCGATTTTTCTTATCCCATTCATCCCATTTATCCCTGTTAATTTCTCCGCTTATTTTATCGAAATCGTCAGAAAATATTTTGCCGAATTAACTTTTCCAGCCGGACGGAAATTTACCCAAATTAAATAATCACCCGAATACGGCGCGGTGAAAATATATTCGTAATTGGCATCGTATTCGGAAGCGAACTCCGGCTCGTCATACGCATTCAAAACTTTAAACGAAGCGAATTTCCCCTTCGGAATCGAACTGATTTTCACGGTGACGGTTTGTCCTTCGCTCGCCGCGAAAACGTATTCGGCTTGCACGTCGCCGTAAATTTTTCCGGTGACAATTGCCGAAGATTTGCCTTTTGCGAAACTAATGCGATTCGACTTGGCTTTTCCGCCGTTTTGCGCGAAAACATTTCCGGCAAAACAAAAAAGCGAAATGACTAAAGCAACAAATAAATTTATTTTTATATTTTTCATCTCTGACGAAATTTTATAAACGTTCTGCTAAAATAAAGCAATGATGAATCGTCCCGAAAAAACAGAATACGCCGAATACTATGACCGTTACATTTCGCTCGTCGCGGAATCGGACATCGTGGCGGCAATGGAAAATCAACTGCGCGAAACGGAAAGTTTTTTCGCCGGAATCTCGGAAGAAAAAGGCTCGCTCGCTTATGCCGCAGACAAATGGACAATCAAACAAGTCGTCGGACATTTATCGGACGGCGAGAAAATTTTCGCGTATCGCGCCCTGCGAATTTCGCGCGGCGACGAAACGCCGATTGAAGGTTTTGAGCAAGACGGCTACGTCGAAAACGGAAATTTCGACGCGGCTCGGCTCGCCGATTTGGTCGAGGAATTTTCGCTGCTCCGGCGGGCGAACATTCTCGCCTTCAAAAATCTAACCGACGAAGCGTGGAATAAAACCGGCACGGCGAGTGATAATCAAGTTTCCGTCCGCGCGTTGGCTTATATTATGGTCGGTCACGTTCGCCATCACATCAAAATTTTAAAAGAAAGATATTTGCCGGAATAACCACAAAGAATCACAAAAACCACAAAAAATTTAAGGATTTATTTTTGTGTTTTTGTGCTTTTTCGCGGCTATTATTTTTTGAATGAAATTCGACGCAATCATCATCGGCGCGGGCGCGGCGGGATTTTTCTGCGCCATCGAAGCCGGAAAACGCGGGCGCAAAGTTTTAATTCTAGAACACAACGCGCAAGTCGGGCGCAAAATTTTAATCAGCGGCGGCGGACGCTGTAACTTTACAAACAAAGAAGTTAAAGCGGAAAATTTCGTTTCAAGCAATCCGCATTTCTGCAAATCCGCGCTCGCCAAATACACGCCGCAGGATTTTGTCGCACTCGTCAAAAAACACAAAATCGAATTTTACGAAAAAAAGCTCGGACAGCTTTTCTGCAAAGAATCTTCGCGGCAAATTGTTGAAATGCTTTTGACCGAATGCGAAAGGGCGAAGGTTAAAATTCAGACAAATTGCACGGTCAAAAATGTTTCTAAAAACGAATTGTTTGAAATAGAAACCAATCAAGGCGTTTTCAAGTGCGAATCTTTGATTATCGCAACCGGCGGTTTATCTTTTGCAAAAATCGGCGCGTCGGATTTCGGTTATAAAATCGCGCGGCAATTCGGTTTGAAAATTGTCGAAACAAACCCGTCGCTCGTTCCGCTGATGTTTGAAAAAAGAGAGCCGAATTTCATTAAACTCGCGGGCATTTCGATTGATTCAATTGTCAGTTCCGGCAAAGCGTCGTTTCGTGAAAATATCCTGTTCACGCATCGCGGGCTGTCAGGTCCCGCCGTTCTGCAAATCTCGAATTACCAGCGCAAAGACAAACCCGTTGCAATTGATTTGCTGCCGACGACAGATGCGCTGGAAATGCTGGAAAACAATCGTGACAGCAAACAAAATCTCGATAATTTTTTAAGCCGCATTTTCCCGAATCGTTTCGCCGAAGTTTTCACCGCCAACAATTTTTCAAACAAACCGCTTAACCAACTGAGTAAAAAAGAAATCGAAAATGTCGCCGAAACACTGAACAACTGGCAGGTAAAATTTAGCGAAACCGAAGGCTACAACAAAGCGGAAGTAACCTTGGGCGGCGTTTCAACGGACGAACTTTCGTCGCAAACGATGGAGGCAAAAAAGGTCAAAAATTTATATTTCATCGGCGAAGTCTTGGACGTGACGGGCTGGCTCGGCGGCTATAATTTTCAATGGGCTTGGTCGTCCGCGTTTGCGGCGGGACAGGTCGTTTAGGAAATGCCATAACCTCCAAATTCACTATAAATTTTCCATCTTCCTTTTACTTTCTTCAAAATATATGTCGCGTTGGAGTTCCATTCGCCACCTATGCCTTCGAGATAAACCTGCGCGAAAGTTTTATTTGAATTAAACCCAACTCTTGAAAACTGATAATAACCATCTGCATTTGGATATTTTTTATAAAAATGATTCCAATCTTCGCTGCCATATCTTATTAACGGTGCTTTTCTTTTCTTCTGACTATCTTCAAACTCTTTTGCTCCAATTTGCAGGAGTTTATCAATTTCTTCTTTGGTTGTGAGATTATATTTATAATTCACAGGAAAAAGGTTTTCTAAGTTTGAGGACTTAAGATTTTTTAAGTCAAAATCTTTTTCCGTTCTTGATTTTCTTACAGCCGAAGCAAAATAATTGATAGTCCTTTGCAATTTCAAATCAATTTTAATTTCTTCTTTAGAAGTATTTTGTTCTGTTTCCCTTTCAAAAGTTTTAGTTTGATTCAAAATTACAAATTCAACAACCGTTATTTTGTCTGAGTTCTCCTTTCTGCTTTTTAATTGTTCTTTACCAACTTGATTTAAAACCGCATCATAAACCGCATATTTTTCTTTCGTCACTTTTGATTGAGCGAAAAGATTGAAACTGCTGACTGCAATTAACAAAATTGTGAAGTTTATTTTTCTCATATTATTTGACGCGGCGGCAGGCATAATTTTCAATCCGTTTTTGCCGCCGGTCAAGTTGTCTAAAAATCTATCACAGACTTTCTATTTTTTCTCCCATTTATTGTTAGTTTCATCGGCATCCATAAAAATCCCGCCGTCCAAGTTTAAGGAATTTATTTTCTTTTTCGTAGTGATATTGACGGTTGCTTCTTCCTGATTTTGACTCCATATTTCGGGCGTTTGATGCAGCGTTTCGGTCGTTCCGTCATCGTAGCCGACGACGACATTAACGGGCGCGTCAAAGCCGCCGATGTTTTTGATAATCAGATTGTAACCGTTCGCGGTCGGCGTAACGTCTTGCACAGCCAAATCAATATAGCCGTTGCTGAAAAACCAGTTATTGAAAAACCAATTCAAATCTCTGCCGGACGCGCTGTTAAAGCTATTAAACATATCCCACGGCAGCGGATGTTTGCCGTGCCAACGGTCAATAAATTCGTGGAGAGATTTTTTAAACTCCGCGTCGCCCAGCAAATCTTTGGTCGCCAGATAGCCGAGCGCGGCTTTGCCGTATTCGTTGTTGCCGAACCCGCGCCCCGTCAGCGCGTCGCCCGGCGTAATAATCGGAATGTCGCCGTCGGCAGTCGCGTTTTTTATCCAACCGGCAACGCGAAACTGTTTGAAAAGATTATTAGCGGCTTCATCGCCCAAATCGTTTCTGGAAATTAAATTTTCAAAAGTCGTCGCCCAGCCTTCATCCATAAACCCGTAACGGCGTTCGTTGATGCCCATATAAAACGGAAACCAAGTGTGCAGAATTTCGTGTTCGACGACAAATCTGGCGAAATTTCCTTCCTTTTGCGA
The DNA here is from genome assembly GCA_050996405.1 of Pyrinomonadaceae bacterium. Lineage (GTDB taxonomy): Bacteria > Acidobacteriota > Blastocatellia > Pyrinomonadales > Pyrinomonadaceae > JBPCRW01. Next base: position 13,598 of record JBPCRW010000100.1, read on the forward strand.
ATTGTCGTTGACCATCATCGGATATTCCATATCGGCAAAACCGCGAACGACGGTTGTTTTCTGATATGGATACGGCACGCCCGGAAAATTATTCGATGCCCAATCGAGTGTGTGTTTTCCGTATTCAACCATTTTCTCGAAATCTTTTGCTTCAATATTATAGGCAGCTTGCACGCTCGCGCGGCGATTTGTCGCTTTATCAACGACGACGCTTCCGCCATCCCAGATATAATGATTGCTGACGGCAAGCGCGACATCCGTCACATTGTCGGCTTTCCATTTCCACGTCACCGTATCTTTTTGCGCGGTAACTTTATTTCCGTTCAATTCGTCAATTGTAGCAACGTGAACGACATCATCGCTCGTGAAGGATTTTTTCAAACGCCCTGCAAATTCCGGCTGCAATGTTTCGTCCGCGTTCAATAAATCGCCGGTCGCCCAGACGACGTAATTTTTCGGCGCGTTGACCTCAAAAGTGTAATCGTTAAAATCGTTGTAAAATTCGTGACCTTCTGTAAAATTCTGCCTGTCCCAACCGTCCACGTCGTCATAGACTGCAACGCGCGGATAAAAATATGCGATGTAAAAAGTCGTCGGGTCAATCGCGCCTTCACGCCCGCTTTTGACGGAAACATCGTAATGCCATTTGAAGGAAAATTTTATCGAACCGTGAGGAGCTAATTTTTCATCCAGTTTGACGCTTTGCCAAGTGCTGCCGTTTCTTTCCTGCCACGCTTTCGCTTTGCCGTTTTCCGTGTATTCGTCAATGTGAAAGCCGGAAGTCAGATAATCGGTCGCAACTTCCCTTTCGCGCGGTGCTTCGGGCGCGTGTGAATTTAAGGTAAGCCTGAAAACAATATTATCCAGCGCGTTCGGGCTGTTATTCGTATAAACAATTTCTTCAGTTCCCGTCACCGTTCTGTTCGGCGGCGCGACGCTGATACTGATATTATAACGCGCCGTGTTTTGCCAGTAATTTCTGCCCGGTCTGCCGTCGGCGGCTCTCGTTTCATTTTTAAAAGCCCGCTGCACATTGCGCGGCATATACAATTGCTGCGCGTAAATATTTACGCCAAAGGCGAACAACACGAAAAAAACCAAAAATATATTTTTCTTCATTTCTCTCATTTCCAAAAGTTAGATGTTTATTTGAACGGAAGAATCAAAAATTTGTTTCACTCTCTTTCTCAGATTGACAACTGACCGCCAGCTTTTTTGTTTTTTCCCAGAAAATATGGCTCAATCAGATTAAATGCTGAACAAATTTCGTGACAAATTTTTACTTGAAATCGTCGTTTTCGTTTGCGGCGCGCTGGTGATGATTTACGAAATTATCGGCTCGCGGATTCTCGCGCCGTATATCGGGGCTTCGACTTATATCTGGACGAGTTTAATCGGCGTGATTCTGGGCAGTTTGAGTTTGGGTTACTGGCTCGGCGGACGCGCGGCGGACAAAAAATCCGAATTGAAACTGCTCGCCGGAATTTTATTTTCCGCCGCCGCGCTCGTCACCGTCACGCTTTTATTGCAGGATTTTATTCTCTCGTTTTTGGCGACGGTTTCGATTCGTCTGGAATTAAAAGCGATTTTAGCGGCGTTGGTTTTGTTTGCTCCCGCCAGCATTTTGTTCGGTTTTGTCACGCCGTATGTCGTTCGTTTGAAAATGATTTCGGTTGAAGACGCGGGGAAAATTGTCGGAAGATTGTATGCGCTTTCGACCGTCGGCAGCATTTGCGGAACTTTCTTAGCCGGATTTTTTCTGCTTCCGTCTGTCGGCAGTATTCGCACAATTTATTTGATTATCGCAATTTTATTTTTGCTTTCAATTTTAGTTGCGCCGTTCACGCTCACGCCGAAAAAAATGCATGCGCTGATTTTATTTCCTTTTGCGATTGGCTTAAACGAATTTGTGAGCTACTCGCTCGGCAAAGATTACGATTTGCACGATTTTGACACCGCATACAGCCGCGTCAGAATTTTTCGGACGACGGATAAGGAAACAAATAAACCGATGGAAGTTTTGACGCTCGACCCGTTTTCCACGCAGTCGGCGATGTTTCTCGATTCCGATGAAATGGTTTTGAAATACGCGCGTTTTTATCACCTTCTGCGGCATTTCAAACCGGATTTTCAAAAGACTCTGATTATCGGCGGCGCGGGTTATTCGTTTCCGAAAGATTATTTGCGGAAATATCCCGATAAAAAAATTGATGTCGTCGAAATTGACCCGCAAATGACCGAAATTGCCAGAAAATATTTTCGTTTGAAAGACAATCTGAATATGCGAATTTTCCACGAAGACGGGCGCGTTTTTTTAAATCAAACAAAGGAAAAATACGATGTCGTTTTGGTTGACGCTTTCGGCGCGGTTTTCAGCGTGCCGTTTCAATTGACAACCGTCGAAGCCGTGCGGAAAATGTCTGGAATTTTAAACGAAAACGGCTTGGTGATTGTGAATTTAATTTCGGCAGTCGAAGGCGACGACTCAAAGTTTTTGCAAGCCGAATATAAGACTTGCGCGGAAGTTTTTCCGAATGTTTTACTATTTAAAGTCAGGCTTGAAAAAGATGACGCGGCGACTCAAAATTTGATTCTCGTCGCGTCAAAATCAAAAAATATCTCGCTCAAATCAAACGACGAAGAAATTTCTCAATTGTTTCAAAATCTTTACAAAAAGCCTTTAAATCTGACCGTTCCCGCTTTGACCGACGACTTCGCGCCAGTGGAATATGACAATTCATTCGCGCAAAAAGCGGCAGCCAATTAAATGTCAGAACCGCCTCGCGTCAGCGGGCGGGTTATTTGATGGGTTTTAAATTCAATGCTCAAAGTTGAAGAACTGATTTGACCTTGAACCTTAAACCTTGAACTTTGAACTAACCAAGAACCCGCCCGCTGACGCGAGGCGGTTCTGACTTATAATTGCTCTAAATGTGTTTATCAATCGCTTTGGCAATCGCTTCGCGTGAAACCGCGCCGACGATGCGTTCCTGTTCCTGTCCGTTTTTGAAAACAATCAAAGTCGGAATACCACGAATGCCGAAACGCTGCGGGACGTTCATATTTTCGTCCACGTTCATTTTATAAACGCTCGCTTTATCTTTGTATTCTTCGGCGACGGCTTCAACCGACGGCGCAATCATCCGGCATGGTCCGCACCATTCCACCCAAAAATCTACCAGAACGGGTCTATCCGAACCTAAAATATCCGTTTCAAAATTCGTATCAGTTGCTTCTTTTGCAAATCCAGCCATTATAAAATCTCCTTGTTAAATTCCCTATTACTTTATATTTTACGAAATATTCCGACCTATTTCAAAGTTGCTTTCAGACTGATTTCCGCGCCTGCCAAAACCTGCGAAACCGGACAAGTTTCTTTCGTCTTTTCGGCGATTTTTTGAAACTCGTCATTAGAAATTCCGCTCACTTCGGCTTCCGTCGTCAAATCAATATTCGGAATCACAAAACCGTCGCCTTTTTTCTCGATTTTGACATTGGCAGTCGTATGAATATTTTTCGGCTCGTAACCGGCTTTGCCCAAATTGCCCGAAAGTGCCATCGTGAAACATCCGGCGTGCGCCGCCGCGATGAGTTCTTCGGGATTCGTCGCCTTTTGGTCTTCGTCTTCGCTGAAACGCGATTTAAACGAATACGCGCCTTCAAACGCGCCGCTGCCGAGTTTCACCCGTCCCTTGCCGTCCATAATTCCGCCGTCCCAATCGGCTTCCGCTTTTCTTGTAAAATTCATTAAATTTTATTCTCCTTAAAAATATATCTTATCAAACTCCGGCTGACTTCGCCCTTTCGCTGACCATTCTGGTCAAAGCGATTCGCAAAGGCTCGTCGGTTAAATCCTTTATTTGCTCGCTGAATCGCGTAAAATGTGCAGATTTTCCGTGCGCGTTAATCGCGGCTTTACTCGTCCAGGTTTCGTGCCAGATGAAAACGGTTTCGTCGTCAATTGACTGGTGAAAATCGTAATTCAAACAACCACTTTCGGCGCGCGATTCTTCGACGATTGCCAGAGCCGCCTTTTTCGCCGCTTCGACCGCGTTTTCCTTAACTTTCAAACGCGCAATCAATACGATTTTTTCATCGTTCATACTTATTTTCATTCTTTATCTCCGGTGTTTTTAAAGAACTATTCTGCAATCTTCAAAACAATTTTTCCGCGCGTGTGTCCCGATTCGCCGAGTGCGCGCGCTTTCTTCACTTCCGAAAACGTTAGAACGATTTCGACGCGCGCTTTTAATTTTCCCCGCTCGACGAGTTCGGCGATTTCACCGCCTAAGATAAGCGGTAACTTCAAGCCGAACGTTTCACCCAAGCCGTTACGGATTTTCCAATCAACCGGATTCACCGCCGATACGCGAACTTTGACTAAAATTTCATCGGCTTTCGGAGACGGTTTTTCGACTTCTTCAAAACTCAAATTATCCGCATTTCCGTATTTTTCTAAAACTATCGCTTTCATTTTTTCCCTTTTCTAAAATCGTTTCATCCACTCGACACAGCCAAGCAGATGTTGTTTCATTTCCGCTTTCGATTTGTGCGCGATGCGCCCGTGTCCGGGCAAAACCCATTCAAAATCGTATTCGAGCAATTTCGCCATCGAGCGCGTTTGTCTTTCCCAAGAATACCAGCACACGCCGCGAAAAGCCGTCAAAGTGTTTCTCGCGGGCGACCACGCCAGATGGTCTCCGGTGAACAAAAACCTGTTTTTGTAAAGCAAAACCATCGAACCGCGTGTGTGTCCGGCTGTCGGGATAATCGTCAGTTCGTCGTCCAGTTTGACAGCCGCTTCACCCTCAATTATTTTTTCAATCCCGCATTTCTCCGCGCCGTCGTCCTTGTGCATAATCCGTTTCGCGCCGAATCGCTCGGCAAATCGCGCGTGGTCGGCAATGTCGTCGCGGTGCGATAAAAACATTTGCGAAACGCCGCCCAACGCTTCGATTCTTTTCACCAGAGGCGCGGAAAATCTTGGCGAATCGACTAAAATATTTCCTTCGTGGCGCACGATTAAATAACTCCACGCGCCGAAACTTTTTTCCGAATTGAAACCGCAGTAATAAATATTTTCGACGATTTGAAACGGAAATTCGCCAATCGCGCCTTTCGCGTCAAACTTGTTTGTCGAACCGATTGAACCCGTCGGGCAGGCGACGATTGCCATTTGCGCCAGCCGCTTTTCTTCCGGTGTTTCAGGCTGATGAAAAACGACCGATCTTCCGTCGCGCTCGCAGAAAGTTTCCGGCACAAGCTGGCGGCAAGTGTCACAATCAATGCAGGTCGAGTCAACAAAAAACGCGCCCGCCGCATTTTCGGCAAGTTTCAATTTCAAATTTGCCATAACTATAAAAAGTTTATTTCATTTATTAAATTTCTTATTCAATCGCGTTGTTTTAATTTCGCTTTTTTACATTCTAAGCCGCTAATTTCACGGTCTTATCTTTCCAGATTTCGGCAACGATTTTATACGAGCGCAGGCGCGCCGCGTGTTCGTAAATCATCGCGTTGATTATCAATTCGTCGGCGTTTGTTGACTCGACAAATTTTTCGAGTTTTTCGCCGACCGTTGCCGCGCTTCCGATTATCGAACCGCCCGCGCGAGATTCAACCGCCGCTTTTTCCTGCGCCGTCCAAAGTCCCTTCATATTTTCGACGGGCGGCGGGAGCTTCGCTGGTTTTCCGCGCGCCAGATTCAAAAAAGATTGATACTGCGAAGTCGCTAAAATTTGCGCCTCCGCATCGGTTTCAGCCGCGACAACGTTTAAAGCAACCATCGCGTAAGGTTTTTGCAGACTTTCCGACGCTCGGAAATTTTCCCGATAAAGTTCGAGCGCGGGCAAAAGATATTCGGGCGAAAAATGCGCGGTGAATGCGAACGGCAAACCTAATTTTCCCGCAAGCCGCGCGGAAAATCCGCTTGAACCTAAAAGCCAAATCGGAACGTCGAGACCGCCGCCCGGAACTGCCATAACGCGCTGATTTTCAACCGGCTTTTGAAAGAAAAATCTCAATTCTTCTAAAAGCTCCGGGAAATCGTTGCCGTCCGAATGCAGCGCGCGCCGCAAAGCGTGCGCCGTCGCGCGGTCGCTGCCCGGCGCGCGCCCTAAGCCCAAATCAATCCGGTTCGGATACAAACTTTCGAGCGTTCCGAACTGCTCGGCAACGACGAGCGGCGCGTGATTCGGCAGCATAATGCCGCCCGCGCCGACGCGAATTTTTTGCGTTCCGGCGGCGACGTAAGCAATCACAACGGCAGTCGCCGCGCTCGCAATGCCGGGCATATTGTGATGTTCGGCAAGCCAAAATCTTTTGTAGCCCAAATTTTCGGCATGCCGCGCCAAACTCAAAGTGTTTCGCAAAGCGTCAGCCGCGCTTGCGCCTTCAATTACGGGCGACAAATCCAAAACCGAAATCGGATTTTTTGAAAAACTGCTCATAATTCCTCTGAAAATGAAATCGTGAAAAAGAATAAAAGTGAAGAAGTCTCAAAAAACTTTTTACGTTTTCACTTTTTAATCTTTCCAATTTTTGTTTCCGCCTTTCAACTTTTACCCGCGCTTTTCACTTCATCCGCGCTTTCGATTTCAATGGCGCGCCCATATTGCTTCGGCACGTAATCAACGCTCGCGCCGAGTTCGCGCGCCGCCCTGAAAGGAAAATACGGCTCGCGCAAAAATTGCCGGGCAATAAAAATCGCGTCCGCCTCACCCTTTTGCAAAATTTCTTCCGCTTGCCGCGGCTCTGTAATCATTCCGACTGCGCCCGTAGCAATTCCGACTTCCGCGCGAATCGCCGCCGCGAACGACACTTGATAATTCGGCGCGACGGGAATGCGCGCATGCGGCACGTTGCCGCCCGTCGAGCAGTCAATCAAATCAATTCCAATCTCTTTCAAACGTTTGCAAAATTCGATTGACTGCTCTAAATCCCAGCCGCCTGCCGTCCAATCCGTCGCCGAAATGCGAACGAAAACGGGCAATTCGTCGGGAACTGCCGCGCGGATTTTTCGCGCCGATTCCAGAGGAAAACGCATTCGGTCTTCCAGACTTCCGCCGTATTCGTCCGAGCGTTTATTTGAGAGCGGCGATAAAAATTCGTGAAAAAGATAACCGTGCGCGGCGTGAATTTCGATAACTTCAAAGCCCGCTTCGACACTTCGACGCGCCGCCGCCGCAAAATCATTCATCGCTTTTTCGATGTCCTTTTTCGTCATCTCGCGCGGCAGCGGATAGTCGTCTGCAAAAGCAATCGCGCTCGGCGCAAACGTCTGCCAGCCACCGTTTTTTTCATCAACTTTTTTGCCGCCGTTCCAAGTCTCGGCGGTTGAAGCCTTCCGTCCGGCGTGCGCCAGTTGAATACCCGCAATCGCGCCCTGCGATTTGATAAATGCCGTGATTTTTTTATACGCTTCGGCGTGCGCGTCCGACCATATTCCGGCATCGGACGGCGAAATTCTGCCTTCGGGCGAAACCGCCGTCGCTTCCTGAACGACGAGTCCCGCGCCGCCGACCGCGCGGCTTCCCAAATGCACCAGATGCCAATCCGTCGGCATTCCGTTTTCGCTCGAATACTGGCACATCGGCGAAACCCAGATGCGATTTCTAAACTCAACTTCCCGCAGTTTTAATTTTTCAAATAATTTGCTCACAAACTTTCCCTTTGTTCGATTCCAATTCGCAATTTACGGACTTGCTTTCTCGCAGAATACTTAATCAGAATTTGAATAAATCGTCGCTGACGTTGATTTTGACAACGGATTTATTTCGCGCGATTTTCTGAATCGGACTTTTCAACATCTGTGTTTTTACGACCTTTTCCGTCAAGAATTTTCCAGCGCGTCGAGCAAATTTTCATATTCCCAGCCGCCGTTGTATCGAGTGCCGTCGATAAAAAATGTCGGCGTTCCGTTCACGCCGCTTTCGACACCGTTCATAAAATCGGCGCGGACTTTTTCCTCAAAAGTATCGTTTTGCAAATCTTCGGTAAATTTTTTCGCGTCAAGCCCGATTTTTTCGGCATAAGTCGTTAAACTTTCATCGTCGAGCGCGTCCTGATTTTCATACAGAATGTCGTGCATTTCCCAAAACTTGCCTTGCGAGGCGGCAACTTCCGCCGCTTCTGCCGCGTGCAGAGCGTTCGGGTGCGCTTGCGTCAGAGGAAAATTGCGAAAGACAAATCGTAATTTGTCACCCATTTTTTCCTGAACTTTCTTGATAATCGGATACGCTTTGCCGCAATACGAGCATTCGTAATCGCCGTATTCCACTAGCGTAACC
>JBPCRW010000019.1:0-9971 GCA_050996405.1 Pyrinomonadaceae bacterium
AATGGTAAATGGTAAATGGTAAATACAAAACATTTTCCCAAAGGATTTTTATTTACCATTTATTTCGTGTTCATCTGTGGTTAATTTCTTATGGCAACTGAGACAATTGAAAATTTACCGGAAATGCAGTTTCGAGATTTAGCGCAGCAGCGCGAAACCGCCGAATTCGGGATGTGGGTTTTTCTCGTCACCGAACTGCTGCTGTTCGGCGCGTTGTTTATTTCCTACGCGGTTTATCGTTTCTATTTTCCGCAGGTTTTTGCCGAAGCGAGCCGCCATCTCGATACTATTATCGGCACGATTAACACGGCGGTTTTAATTGTCAGCAGCTTGGGAATGGCGATTGCGGTTTTCGGAGCGCAGACCGGAAAACGCAAAAGATTACTGTTCGGTTTAATCACGGCGATTATTCTGGGTTCGGTTTTTATGGCGTTGAAAGGTTTGGAGTATTATCACCATTATCAACACCGCGAATTTCCCGGACTCGCGTTTGATTACACAGTCGCAAACGCGCACGAAAAACAGATTTTCTTTTTTCTCTATTTTGCGATGACCGGATTGCACGCCATTCATTTGACGATTGGAATTTTGCTCGTCTGTTTTATTTTATTTCGCGCTTATCGCCGCGCGTATTCGCCCGCGTATTATACGCCGGTCGAAAATGTCGGACTTTACTGGCATTTTGTCGATATTATCTGGATTTTTTTGTATCCGCTGCTTTATTTAATTGATATTCATCGGTGAAAAAGTTTCTGGTTTCAAGTTAAAAACAACCAGAAACTTGAAACCAGAAACCGGAAACTTATATGGCATCGAAAACTATTTCCGAGCAGACTTATTATATTATTTGTGGCGCGCTGCTGGTTTTTACTCTGCTGACATACACCGTCGCGCGGTTCGATTTCGGCGAATGGAATTTAGTTATCGCGCTGTTAATCGCGGCTTGCAAGGGAATTTTGATTGTCCTGTTTTTTATGCACGCGCTTTATAGTTCGCGTCTGACGTGGATTGCGATTGCGGCGGGTTTGCTGTGGCTCGGCATTTTATTCACGCTGACTTTGGGCGATTATTTAACGCGCTATTCGGCAATGTAAATAACGGTAAATTGTTAATGGTAAATGTAAAACTATTCTTCCATTAACAATTTACCATTTACCACTTACCATTAAATATATGCGTCTATTAGTTGTTGAAGACGAAATCAAAGTCGCCAGCTTTCTCAAGCGCGGGCTTGAGGAAGCCGGTCACGTCGTCGATGTCGCGCACACGGGCGCGGACGGCGAATATCTCGCCGCGCTCAACGCTTACGATGTTTTAATTCTCGACGTGATGCTGCCGGATAAAGACGGGCGGCAAGTTTGCCGCGACCTTCGCGCCAAAGGCGTGAACACGCCCGCGCTCGTTTTGACGGCAAAGGATTCGACCGCCGATAAAATTCTCGGCTACGACAGCGGCGCGAATCAATATCTGACAAAACCTTTCGATTTTAACGAACTGCTCGCCCGCGTCCGCGCGCTCGGTCGACAAACGCAGCCGACACCGCTTCAGCCGCTCGTCATCGCCGATTTGCAGATTGACCCGTTGACGCGCGTCGTCCGTCGCGGCGGCAATCAGGAAATTATTCTGACGACCAAAGAATATCAACTGCTCGAACTGCTCGCCCGTCACGCCGGTCAAGTCGTTTTGCGAACCGTCATTATTGAGCAGGTTTGGGATATGCGCCACGACCCGACGACAAATTCCGTTGATACGCTCATCAAACATCTGCGCGACAAAATCGACCGGCGTTTTGAGCCAAAATTGATTCACACAATTCGCGGTGTCGGGTATATGATAAAAAATGGTTAGTGGTAAATGGTAAATGAAAGAAAATGTTTTGAAAGATAAAGCGTATAAATTTGCTTTGAGGATTGTGAAACTTTATCCGTATCTCGCAAGTGAAAAGAAAGAATTTGTAATGTCGAAACAGGTTTTGCGCTCTGGAACTTCGATTGGCGCGAACATCGAAGAGGCGAATCAGGCATAGTCGAAAATTGATTTTATTCATAAACTATCCATTTCACAAAAAGAATCTTTTGAAACACACTATTGGATAAGACTTTTGCGCGAAAAACTTGCCAATTCCTTATTGGAAGATTGCAAATAAATTCAAAAACTCATTACTTCTTCGATTAAAACCGCCAAGACAAATCTACAAAAATAATGGTAAATGTTAGAAATCTAGTTTTACATTTACCATTTACCATTAAAAACATTTACCATTAAACAATGACATTTCGCGCACGGTTGACGCTCTGGTTTGTCATTACACTCGGTTTATTGCTGGTGTTGACGGCGGGCGCGCTCGTCTATGTTCTTTCGCGCGAAACGCAGAAGAAATTTGACACGGCGTTATGGATGCTCGGCGCGTCCGAATCGGAAGCGATTGCCGCCAGTCTCACAGAGCGCGGCTTGAACGCGCCGGACAAAGATACTGTTATCAATCACCATTACCGCGAATTGCTCGGCTATGACGGCGGGCGGCTCGAAAAATATGTGACGGTCGTTGACGCGCATTATCACGTCGCGGATTTTACGGATAATTTAGCCGCGCCGCTGCCGTTTGACGACGATTTAATAAACAAAAGTTTGACGGGCGAAGCCGCTTATCAAACAATCGAAGTTGAAAATGTCGGCTGGCTGCGCGTCGTCTATATGCCGGTGCGCGGCGCGGCGATTGCCGAACCTTTCGTGGTCATCGTCGGTTTGCCCGAAAAATTTGTCGGTGAAGACATTCGCGGTTTTCGGCAAGCGGTCATTTTCGCCGTTTTGATTCTGCTCGTTTTGACCGCTTTGAGTTCCTATTTTCTCGCAGCGCGCGCCGTCCGTCCGATTGAAAAAGTCATTGCCGCCGCCGAATCAATCACGGCGCGAAATCTCAAGGAACAATTGCCGGAACAAGCCGCCGCCGAACCAATCGGGCGAATGGTCGCGGTTTTCAATCAAATGTTGTCGCGGCTCGAAACCGCATTTGAAACGCAGCAGCGTTTTGCAGACCGCGCCGCGCACGAGCTTCGCACGCCGCTCACAATTCTGAAAGGCGAAAATCAGGTTTTGTTAAATCGCCGCCGCTCGACCGAAGAATACGAGACGCAGCTTCGGAGCAATCTCGAAGAAGTCGAAAAAATGCAGCGCACGATTGACGAACTGCTGCTTTTCGCCCGTTATGAAGCTGGCGAAACCGAAATGCCGCGCCGCCGTGTCCGCCTAGATTCGGTAGTCGAAAGCGTCGTCAAGGATTTGCGCCCGCTCGCCGAAAAAAATGAAATCGAATTTATTGTGGAAACTGCGACAGCGGAAATTTTCGCCGACGAGCAGGCGTTGGGAAGATTAACCTGCAAATTACTCGAAAACGCTCTGTTTTATACGCCGCGCGGCGGTCGAATTTCGGTTAAAGTTTTTTACGAGAGAGAGCAATCCGTGTTGCTCGTCGAAGATACAGGAGTCGGCATTTCGCCGGAAGATTTGCCGCATATTTTCGAGCGTTTTTTTCGCTCGTCTTCGGCGCGGCGAATGCGTCCGGCGGGCGCGGGCATCGGTTTGGCGTTAGCGGCGGTTATCGCGCGTCTGCACAATGCCGAAATCGAAGTCGAAAGCGACCCGCAGAAAGGCACGCGCTTTATCGTAAAATTTTCGTCACCGTCCGGCTAAAATCATAATGTAACCCAGAAGAAAGCCATCGCCAAAAGCAAATAAACCGCGAGCAGGAGCAAGCCTTCAAACCAGGTCGTTTCGCCGTCCTGCGCGATTGAATTGACGGCGAAAGCGACACCCGCAATCGCAATCAATTCGAGCGGATTACTGAAAACGAGCGTCATCGGATGACCAATTAAATACGACAATAAGACAAGCAAAGGCGCGGTTAAAAGCGCGACTTGAATACTCGAACCGACGGCGATGCTCATCACCAAACCCATCTGATTTTGACGCGCGAAATAAATTGCCGAAAAGTATTCGGCGGCATTGCCGACCATCGGCAGCACGATGATTCCCATAAAAAACGTCGTCAAACCAATTGTCGCGGCGGTTTTTTCCAGCGCGCCGGAAACCAAATCCGCTTCGACGGCAACCGCCGCCGTCGCGCCGATTAAAACGAGCAGAGCCTTTTTCCAGGACCATTCCGCCGTTTCATTTTCGTTTCCGGCTGGTTTCGATTGTTTGTTTTTGTGTGATTCGGATTTATTTTCTCCGGCGGCGAAAACGTCTTTGTGCGTGACGAGCGTGTAAATCAGGTTTCCGGCATAGACCAAAATTAAAACGACGGACGAGCCGAGACTTAGATATTCGTCCAGTTTTCCGGCATCCGCGGCGTGAATTAAATCGCGTTCGGTGTAATTAAAAAGTGCGGGAATCATCAGCGCGATGACCGACAAAATCAACAGGCTCGACAATAATCCGGCACGTTCGCGTTTGAAAGTCTGTTTGTCGCGTTTCCAGCTTCCGACCAGAATCGCCAGCCCTAAACCGAGCAGGCTGTTGCCAATAATCGAGCCGGTAATCGTCGCTTTGACGACGCTCGTTTTGCCTTCCATCAAGACGAAAATCGCCAGAATCAACTCCGCCATATTGCCGAAGGTGACATTTAAAAGACCGCCGATAACCGAACCGGCGTAGTGCGTCATTTGTTCCGTCGCGCGGCGAATCCATTCGGCAAGCGGCACAATCGCCAGCGCGGAAGCGACAAAAATCAACCACGACGGCGCGCCGAAATAAGCCAGCGCGAGCGAAAACGGAATCAGCAGCAAAAGATATAAAAAAATCATCGATTAAAACCCGCTGTCATTTACGATTTCAACAGATTATCGCAATCGCCGGAAAATATACCAATTCGCCGACCGGAAAAATTAAGAATAAGAAACACGCACGAAGTAAGTGTGTTTTTCTATGCGGCTAAGACACACTTACTTCGTGCGTGTTTCTGTAAAAACACACTTACTTCGTGCGTGTTTCTGTAACTTTAAAAACACACTTACTTCGCGGATGTTTCTGTAACTGTGTAACTTCTGTTCCAAACAAACTCTAAATTGCCGACAATAAAATCCGATTGCGCAAATTACTTTGCAAAGTAACCCGCGCAATTATTTCTATCGACTTTTAAAGCGCGTTTTGAAATCAACGCGATTTTTTTTGTTTTGATTCGGCGGCGTTTTTCGCTTGCGGCGGAACGATTGGTTCGGTTTTGCCTTTGGCGAGCGCGTTTCCGGCTTTGAGGTCAGCGAGCGAAACGACGAATTGATTTTCGCGGCTCACTTTATCGAGCATCGCTTGCAAAATTTTTTCGTCAATGTTTGAAACGTCAACACCGTAGCTTGCGAGCTTGGTTCGCAGATTTTCGACGGTGTTCGTGCTGCGCTCATAAACATCTGGGTAAAGATGCAGCACGCCGCCTTCGACAACCATCGTATCGTAATTTATATCAACGTCGAGCGGCTGATTCAAATTGATAACGCGCCGTTCGGAATCGGTGCGCGCCGCGTTGATTTCCTGTGTAGAGATGTCCAGATTGCGGGCGCGCGCAATATCATTTGTCAGCGCGAAAAGGTCGTCGCGCAAAACGCGCACGCAGCCGTGCGAGACGAGATTGCCGAGGTCTTTCGGCGATTCCGCTTCGTGCAGCAAATACGCATCTCCAAGCGGAATTTTGATTTTTCCCAGAGGATTATCCGGGTCGCTCGCCGGAATGCGTTCATAAGGCTCTACGCCGGAAGATTTTCGCACCCATTCGCTGTCGGGCGGAATCCAATCGGGATTGAGAATAATTTTGTTCGCGGAGCGCAAGCCAATCGGAATCGGATATTGCTTGCGCCCGACACCGACCGGATAAGCGGCGATTTCCTTGCCGCTCTGCCAGAGCGTCAATTGAAATGCCGGAACATTGACCGTAATGCGAATGTCTGGATTGTTCGGCGCGAGCGCGGCGTGTTCGATGCGCCCGCCGGTTTTTTTGTCGGAACGCGCGGAATCGTCGTCGTCGGACGGCTGATTTTGATTCGCCGCGTTGTTTGGCGATTCGTTATTTCCGGTATTCTGCGCCGTGTTTTGTGTTGCCAGCAGCAAGTGTTCAGTTTCTTTGGTTTCGCCATTCAGGTAATGCGCCTGCGCCCAAATCTCGCTGTTAAAATCCATCGGAATTTTTAAGTCCGTCGTGAAATTTCCGTCCGCCTGCGCGGGTAATGTTTTAAGTTTTAAAGCGCGGTCGTCCGCCGTTACGGGCTGGTAAAAAATGTCGGTTTCCTGCGCGCCCGCCGCGTGAATCGTTAATTTGAGAGTGTCGCTCGTGACCAGTTTATAACCGTCATTACTCGCCTGCACCGGTGCCGCTTCGATTGTCGGCTGCTGCTGCGCCGCGAGATTTTCGGAATTGGCGTTGACCGCGTTATTTGTATTTGTCGCTGCGCCGCTGTCCGGCGATTTACAAGCCCCTCCGCTAAGCGCGATTAACAATAAAACCGAATATGCAAGGACTTTAATTTTCATATTTTTTCTCTGTTCGACGAATCGTAAATATTTAAAATTTTGCTAAAGTTTGTTTCTAATCAAACGAAATGAGTTTGCCGTAAAATCTGTCGTCGCCCTAAATAATTTTTTCGTCATAGACCGGCACAGATATTGTAAATCTCGAACCTCTTTGATTTTTTCCGACCGGACTTTCGACCGTAATTTCGCCGCCGATTTGCCCGACCAGACTTTTCACCAGATAAAGTCCCAAACCGATGCCGTGAGTTTCGTTGAGCAGCAAGCGGCTTGTCTTTGCGTCAAAGCCGTTGACAGTTTCGGAATTCGGCGGCAAATCGAGCGGCTGCCCTCGATAAAATTTCTCGAAAACGCGCGGCAAATCAACGGCGGCGATACCGCAGCCGTTATCGGTAATTTCAATTTCTACCCGCTCGTTCTTTTTTCCGGCTGAAACTGTCACCTGCCCGTTTTCCGGCGTGTATTTCATCGCGTTTTCCAGCAGACTCGAAACGATTCGCCGCAGCGCGGTCGCGTCGGTCAAAGCGAATAACGAATCCGGCGGCAGCGCGAACCGCAAATCCAAATTGCGGGTGACGGCGGCGTTTCGCTGCGCGGCAATCGTATTTTGCAGAACCGGAACGACATCCGTTTTAGCAAGCGACGTTTTATATGCTCCCGATTCGATTCTCGATAAATCGAGCAGGTTTTGGACAAACTCGATTTGCCGGTCGCATTCGGCGGCAATTGTTTCGAGAAATTCATCGCGCTCGGCGACGGAAATTTTGTTGCGCTGCAAAACGCGCGTCAAAGTTTTAATGGTCGTCAGCGGCGTGCGAAGTTCGTGCGAAACGCTACTGACAAATTCGGATTTTAATTGGTCAAGCTCTTTCAATTTTTCCTCGCGCGCGGCAATCTGTTCCGCCATTTGATTAAAAGTTAGACCGAGTTCTTTGACCGCCCCGTTTTTTTCGACTTCGGCTCGCGCCCGCAAATCTCCCGCCCCGAAAGCCCGCGCCGCGTCGGTTAAAATCCGCATCGGCTCGACAATACTTCGCGCAATTAGAAACGCCGCCAGCACCGCCAGCGATGTAATCAGCAAACTAAGCAGCGTCTGGCGGGCGAATTGCCGCCGCGCCGGTTCGTAAAGATTCGCGCTCGGAATGCCGACGGCGACGATGCAGTTTGCCGTTTCGACCCGCGCCAAACCATAGACGCGGCGGATTTTGTCGTAAGGACTTTCGACCTCGATGATTCCGGCTCGCCTGCCCTGCACAGCCGACAGCAAAGGCGTTTGGCTGACATCGAGCGACAACTGTTCGGGCAAAACGCGGCTGCGGTAAAGCAGTTGATTGTTGCCGTCGAAAACCGCAATGATGTTCGCTTCCGGCAATTGCAGTTGGTTAAAAACGTCGCTCGCGCTCGCGCCGTCAATCTGCGCGACAACAAAATTGCCGTCCGTCAAAGGCAGTGCCAGCGACAGCAAACGCAGCTTTTCCTCGCTGATTTGCTCGGTCACGACGACCAGCGATTTTTTGCGCTCGATTTCGGCTTTGAGTGTTTCAATCGAAGTCGTCTGCGAGTTCCATTTTTTCGCAGACTGTTCCAGCACGACCTCGCCGTCTTTGTTGACAATCTTCACGTCGAGCCAGTTCGGGCGCGTTTTGACGATGGAATTTAGATAATCCTTGAGCGCGGCGTTGTTCGGATTGCTTTGCGCCAAATCCGAAATCGTGACGAGTGTTTGCCGCTGCGCTTTAATCCATTGTTCAAAAGCCGTCGCCGCCAGGTCTGCCTGCCGTTCAACCGATTCGTTTAACTGCGCCCGGCTGGCTTGCCGCGCGCTCCATAAATTGAAAAAGCCGACCAGAACCAGCGGCGCGACCAAGCCGAAAGTCAGCCACAATAACCTTGCGCGGATCGTCAACCGGACACCTCCCGAAAAACGCGGCACGCGCCGAAGATATATTGTTAATTCGTCACCGTGTTTCAAACTAATGCCGCGCGAAGATTCTATTTTAACAATAATTGGCGCGCGGCGCGTTTTACTGCGGCGTAATAGTTTTCGGTTTCGACGTTTGCCGCATTTTTTGCAGCGTGACCGTCACAAAAGGCTTATCGCCCGCCGAACGCGAATAGGCAATCCAAACGCCTGCTTCCGGGTAGCGAACCAAATTGTAAATCGAGCCGTCCGGTGCGGTCACCGTCTGCGCCGCCGTGCCGAAAACGTCCGTATATTTCGGCGCGTTGTCGCCGGAATACATCTCAGAAATCGCGCGCACCTTTTTGTCTTTATCAAGCGCGATTTGCGCCGCCTCGTCGTCCGAGAATTTATAATAAAATCCGTCTTTGTCCTCAATTTTCGCTTTGCCCAATTTGTCCTTTACTTCGTCTGCCGTCATCCCGATTGCAACGCCTTTATAGTCTGTTAAAACCGGCATCAAAACCGGCGTTGTTTTCGTTTCGGACGTAGTTTGAATAGTTGCCGTCGCCTGCTGCTGCGCGTTATTATTCGTCGTTTGCGCGTCGGCTGCTGCCGTAAAAAGCCAGAATACAAGTAATAAAACCAGCCCGATTTGCACAATCGAAGCCGTTTCCAAATTTTTGTTATTTATTTTCGCCGTCATTTTTCAAGCCTCCTTTATAATTAAATGATAAGCCGAAAAACGCCGCGCGGAATCGGTAAAAACACTCAAATTTCGCACGTGTTTTTACTCAATTTATGGAAAGTCGGGATGATTTATTTACCTGTTTGAACGGCTAAAATATGGCGGGCGATTTCTACGCGATTGGAGAAATTCTTTTTGGCTAAGATGCGGCTGACGTGATTTTCAATTGTGCGAATACTCAAATTTAATTCGCGGGCGATTTCCCTGTTGCTCAAACCGCGCGCGACCAATTCGGCAACGCGCCACTCGGCATCGGTCAATTCTTCATCGCGCGTGAAAACGATTTCTTCGGGCATTTCGCTGCCGACCAATCGGGCGATTGTCGAATGCGTGCGCTCGACTCGCTGCAAGATATTTCGGATAACGGCGACGAGTTCGTCCGGCTCGAAAGGCTTTGTCAGATAAGCATCGATGCCCGCGCGAAAGCCTTCGATGCGGTCTTCGGTTTCGTCTTTGGCGGTTAAAAAAACAATCGGAACGAGAGCGAAATTCGGCGCGGCGCGCAATCGTCGGGCAAGTTTAAAGCCGTCCATTCCCGGCATCCGCACATCGCTGACAATTAAATCAGGCAGGTTTTGAGCGACCGAGATGAGCGCGTCTCTGCCGTTGCGGGCGGTCGTTACGTCAAAATCTTCGCCGCGCAAAACGGCGGCAACCGCCCGCAAAAGATTCGGTTCGTCGTCAACCACCAGCAAACGCTTTGACATCGTTTTTCCCCTTCCGGCAGATTCTCGCAATTAAATTTCTGAATTTATTTCAACGCTTCTTTCATTCGCCGCACGCCTTCCGCCATTCTCTCTTCCGTATTGC
>JBPCRW010000131.1:0-10420 GCA_050996405.1 Pyrinomonadaceae bacterium
TCGGGGACGGGGGTTTGGTGAAAGCACCGTGGGGGGGGAGGGGGTTTTTTTGGGGGTTGTTTTTTGTTTGGGTGGCGGTTGTTTTTTTCCCGCGCACCCCCGCCAAACTTCCCGCAAGCCCGATTAAAACCGTCTATATCACGCCGACTTCGCATTACGATTTCGGTTTCGTCGAGCCGCCCGATGCCGTGCGGACACGCGCCGCAAGGCATATTGACGAAGTGATTCGCGCGGCGGAATCCGACCCGAATTTTCGCTGGACGATTGAGAGCGTCTGGCAGGTTGACGAATGGTTGAAGCGGCAAAAAAAGCCGACTTCGGTTTTGCCAAAAGACAACGAAAAAATCGCGCGTTTGATGAACTTAATTAAAAGCGGGCAAATCGCGCTTTCGACTTCGTGGGGCAGTATGCACACGGATTTTATGGGCGCGGAAGAACTCAATCGGCTCTGTTACAATTACGAAATTCTGCATCGCACTTACGGCATCAATTCGCAAATTGCGCTGATGGACGACGTTCCCGGACATCCTTCGACGATTCCGACGGTTCTGGCAGGAAGCGGCACGAAATATCTCGCCGTCGGCGCGAATCTTTTTATCGGCGTGGCGACTTCGCTCGCGCCCGGCAAAGTTCCTTTTTACTGGCAATCGCCCGACGGAAGTAAAGTTTTAACTTGGATTTCGCAGAGCAAGCGCGGCGGCTATACGGAAGCGATGACGGATTTTTATCTTGACCCGTATTCGCTCGACCCATACACGAATAAAACGCCGTTTGAGATGTTTAACCCCGACTTAGCGGGCAAGAAAACCGATTTGCAGATTATGGAAATCGGCGTGACGGAATTATTAAATCGTTACAATCAAGCGGGCTACAAATACGACGCGGTAATGGCTTATTACGCGCACGATTTTGTCGAGCCGACGAACGTTTTCAATCTCGAAAAAGCGGTTCGTTTGTGGAACTCGAAACATAAAGAAGTCCAACTGAAAATCGCCACGCCGCCCGAATTTTTAAAATATATCGAAACGAAATACGCCGCGCAGATTCCGACATACAAAGGCGAATGGTCGGGACTTTGGTCCGAAGCAAAAACGCAGTCGCCGCGCATTTCCGCGCTTGCCCGCTACGCGCACGACCACGCGCCCGCCGCCGAATCTTTGTGGAGCGCGATTTCGATGACGCGCAAAATCCCGTTTCCCGTCGGTAATTTCACTTCGATTTACGATTTGATGTTCACCTATGACGAACACAGCGGAGCGGGAAATAACGGTTGGATTCAATTAAACGACCGCCAGCCGCTCGAAGAACAAAACCGCGAGTATGTCGAATATATGTCGAAGGCGAAAAACGAAACGGATTTTTTGCTCAATCAAGGTTTGGGTATTTTGGCGCAATCTTCGCGCTACGATGCGACCGTTCCGCAAAAGTCTGAAAACACTTGGAGCGCGCTTGTCTATAATGGTTTGTCGTGGGACAGAAACGATGTCGTTAAATTAAAAACGCCGCGTGAAAATTTGCGAATCACGGAAATTAGAGATTTATCAAACAGTCAAAAAATAAAGTTTGATATTGACGAAAACGGCGATGCGATTTTTGTCGCGCAAGACGTTCCGTCAATGGGTTACAAAACTTTTGAAATCATAACCGCCGCCGGAACTCCGGTTTCGACTTTGAAGGAAGATGCGGGCGAAACTGAAATCAAAAATGACAATTTTCAAATAAAATTTCGCGCCGACGGCAATCTTCAGAGCATTTACGATGTTCGGCAAAAACGCGAAATCGTCAACGACAAAGGCGAGTTGCCATTTAACGATTTGCTGCGCGTCGAAGGCTCGGACGCATCGAAAATTTCGTATCCGCTTGCGCCGGAAATTTCGGTTAAAAAAGGCGAGCAGATGACGCAGATTATTGTTCGACGGATGCGTTCTGTTTATCCTTTAACCGTCGTCACAATCTACGACAATCTCGACCGCGTGGAACTGCACAACGAACTCGACGCAGGAGAAATGCCGTTCGTCGGCGGCAATAATAACTGGAACGATTCATATTATTTCGCGTTTCCGTTTAATGTTTCCAAAGAGAATTTGAAAGTCAAACGCGGTGGGCAGAAATGGTTCGACACTCTGCCCGACGATTATCTGCCGGATGCCCGCCGCGATGCCGTGACGACGCAGCATTTATTCGGTTTTACGGACGGGAATTCGACGGCATTGCTCGCGCATCGTCAGTCATTTCATTGGGTTTTCCCAAGTTATGTCGCCACAAAAACCACGCCGAAAGACGCGCCAAAAGGTTTGCCCGCGATGTTCACGGGAAAATTTCCATTGCCGGAAGCGACGATTTATTCACGCGCCGTTCGCCGCAGCAATCAAGCCGACACGCACGATTTAGGCGTGATAAATATGCCGACGGTCGAGCCGAATCTTTCAGGCAGATACATTTTCGATTACGCGATTGCGGGCGACGGAAAATTTGACGACGTTCGGGCGTGGCATCTGGGCGCAAATTTTAATCTGCCGTTAATGAGCGAATATATTAACGCTCTGCCGCAAAGTTTAAGCGATAGTTTTTTCAACATCAATCAGCCGAACGTGCAGATTGTTGACATCAAACCGATTTCCGATTCGATAATTCACGGCGAAGTTAGTGCCGCGCCGCTCGACCCGCAAGTGAATAAAATTTTTACGATTCGGCTTCAGGAATTTGCCGGAAAAGCGACGACCGCGCAAGTCACTTTGCCCGCGAAAATAAAATCCGCCGCGATTGTTAATTTAACGGAAGATAAAATTTTGCAGAATCTATCGCAGACCGCGCCTTTGACTGTCAATTTGAAACCGTTTGAGACGATGACAATCAAAGTTGAAATTGAATAAGTGAAAGAGTGAAAAAGTGAGAAAGTTTGCTCAATGTTCGGCTTGAACTTTTTCACTTTTACCCTTTTCAACTTTTTCACATTAAAGATTATGAGTATTAAGCGCAGAGATTTTCTCAAAACAACCATTGCCGGAATCGCCGCCGGAGCGATGCTGAAATCGAAGACTTTCGGTGAAGAAATCTCGCTTCCCGAAATTGCTGAGGCGGGTTCGCCGCTGCCCGATATTCCGACGGTTGATTCGATGCGTTCAATCGTGATGACGCATAAATTCGGCGACCTTTACGCGCTGCCGGGACTAACGAATCAGCGGGGCTGCGCGCAAGCCGCGATGGATGTTGTCGGCGTGCGGAGCATCGCTTTTCCGCCGTTCGCGCAAGGGGAAATGAACGTCGCGCCGCTGGGCGCGGGCGGCGAACTTTTAACGGGAATTTTGTTTGTTGACGGCGAGTATTTTGCCGCAACAAAAACGCCGATTGAATTTGTATGGCAGCCCGACCGCATCGAGCGGAAAACAAAATATAAAGATTTAGAAATCAATTCGACGACGATTGTGCCGTTCAAAACAATGTCGGTCGCCGTTAAATTTACGGTTAAAAACACGTCGAACGAGCGGCGGAAAACTGAAATAAAACTGGCGATAAACGGCGGCGCGTCAAAGCTCGTCGCGCCTTGGAACGCGGCGTATTCGCCCGGTGAATACGATAACGCGCGCGCCGTTGATAAAAATCGGAATGCCGTTTTATGTAAAGCCGTCCACAGCGAAGCCTATGTTTTGCAGGGCGCGCATCCCGCGCCGAATCGGGTTTTACCGTCGTGGCTGATTTACAATTTCGAGCTTGCGTCGAATGAATCGAAAACTATTACTTTTGTAAATTCTCTGGGCGCGACGACAAGCGACGCGCAAAAAGATTACGATTCGATTATTAAAGATTTTGACGCGGCGGCAAAAGCGACAACCGACGAATGGAATGCCGAATTAAAAGCCGCTTTCACGCCGAACAACACACGGTTTTCCGGTTATCTGCCGACGCTTGTCACAAACGATGAATCGGTCAAACGTCTGTATCATTCAGCGGTGATGAGCGCGTTGTTTTTCAAACGAACTACGCCGCATTCTGTTTATGGAACGACTTATGTGACGCTCGCGCCGCGCTACTGGGAGACGACGACTTTTTTGTGGGATATTTCGTTGAGCGCGATGCTGCTGGCGATGCTTGACCCGCAAATTTTGCGGCGGATGATTGAAACGTGGATGTCGCTCGACATTTATAAACATTTCGGGACGGAATTTTTAACCGGCGCGGGCGTTGGTCCCTGGTATTCGGTCAACGATTACGCGATGTCTCGAATGGCAAAAGAATACTTGCGCTGGACGGGCGATAAAGCGTGGCTCGATAAAGAAATTAATGGCAAAAAAGTTTTTGATTTGCTTATTTCTTATGCCGAACACTGGCGCGAATTGGATGTCAACAAACACGGATTAGCCGATTACGGCGGCGTTAATAACTTGCTCGAAGCCGTGTCCAGCTACGTTCACGAAGTCGCCGGATTAAACGCGGCGAACGTTTATAATTTGCGTTTTGCGGCTGAACTGCTCGATTTCAAAAACCAAAAGGAAAGGGCAAATAGTTTTCGCCAAGAGGCGACTGCATTGGGCAAAAGAGTGCAGGAACTTTATATTGACGGCAAAGGTTTTTGGCGTTGCCGCCTGCCCGACGGCTCTTACAATGAAGTCCGTCACTGTTATGATTTCGGCACGACTTTAATGAACATCGGCGATTTAATGCCGCAAAAGCAAAAGCGCGAAATGGTCGAATTTTTCCGGCGCGAACTGCAAACGCCGACGTGGATGCGCGCGCTTTCGACAAAGGATTTGGATGTTACTTTCAGCATTCGCCCAGACCATCAATGGACGGGTTCATACACGGCTTGGTCGGCGTTGGCGTTAAGCGGTTTGTATGTCGCGGGCGAAACGGACATCGCGCTCGAATGGATAAAAGGGCTGGCGAAAACGACTCGACAAGGACCGCTCGCGCAAGCGCATTTTACCGAAGTTTTTTACACGCCCGAATCAAACGGCGGCGCGGCGAAATCAACTTCCGACCAGCCGTATATCAACGATTGGGCGTGTGTTTCGGGCTGCAATTATCTCGAACCGATTGTTGATTCAATTTTCGGCGTGAATGCCGGATTATTTGGAGAAATTACGGCTAAACCAATCTTCGGCAAATTCGACGAAGGCGCGGAATTGCGAAACATCAACTATCAGGGCAAGCGATATACGGCAAATAAAAACGGCGTGAAACCGGCTTAAAAGAACACGGATAAAAATGAAAATAACGGATATCAAAGCGACGACGGTGACAGTTCCTTTGGACGCGCCTTTGCGTCACGCGGCGGGCTGTCATTGGGGAAGATTTGTGAGAACGATTATCGAAGTCGAGACTGACGAAGGCATTACGGGAGTTGGCGAAATGGGCGGCGGCGGCGAATCTGCCGAACAAGCGTTTCGAGCGATGAAGTCGTATTTAGTCGGACACAATCCGGCGAACTTGGAAGAAATGCGTTTTAAAATCGCCAATCCGACGGCTTCGCTTTACAACAATCGGACGCAGATTTTAGCCGCTCTGGAATTCGCCTGCTTAGACATTATCGGGCAGAAATGGAATGTTCCGGTTTATGAAATTTTGGGCGGAAAACTTCAGGATGAAATTCCGTTTGCGTCATATTTATTTTTTCGTTACGCGAATCCAAAAACGGGCGAAGGCGAGGTCAGAACGATTGAACAATTAGTTAATCACGCCAAAGACTTGAAACAAAAATACGGCTTTACGTCGCATAAATTAAAGGGCGGCGTTTTTTGTCCAGAATACGAACTGGAATGTTATCGCGCGATTGCAGAAAGTTTGGGAGCGAAAACTTCCGACGGAAAACTCGATTCTTCGCGCGGCGATTCATTTCGTTTTGACCCGAACGCTTCGTGGTCAACCGAACAGGCGATTTGGTTCGGGCAAGCTATCGAAGACATCCGCAACGATTATCTGGAAGACCCGGTTTTCGGTTCAAACGGAATGCGCCGAACGCGAGAAAAAGTCAAAATGCCGCTGGCGACCAATACGGTGGTCGTTAATTTCGAGCAGCTAGCGGCGAATGTTTTGGACACGGCGGTTGACGTGATTCTGCTCGATACGACATTTTGGGGCGGCATCCGTCAATGCGTCAAAGCGGCAAACATTTGCGAAACGTTTCAGTTGGGCGTTGCCGTTCATTCGTCGGGCGAACTCGGCATTCAACTGGCGACGATGCTGCATTTAGGCGCGGTCAGTACGAATTTAAGTTGCGCGGCGGACGCGCATTATCATCATTTGACCGGCGACATTATCGAAGGCGGAAAATTTGAATACAAAAACGGCAAAATCAAAGTTCCAACCGAAGCGGGTTTGGGAATTAAACTCAACCGCGAGAAATTAGACGAATACGCCGAACTTTACCGGCGGCTTGGCAATTACGCCTACGACAAAGACCCGCTGCGCCCGAACTGGTCGCCCGTCGTGCCGAACAATCGCTGGGCTGATGAAAACGATAGCCGAACGCCGGAAATTCCTTTTTAGATTTATGAAAATTGTTACTTTTTACGCGAACGGCAAACGCGAAAATTACCGCATCGGCACGCTGGTTTCGGCGGATGAAATTATAGATTTAACAAATATCGTTTCTGATAAAGATTTAACCGCGCATCAAATCTTGAATTGCTTCGATTTAGAAAGCGGATTTTTTGCAAAAGCGAAAGCGGAAATTCAAAAAAATTTGCCGAAAATCAAACGAGGCGAAATTGAAATCTGCGCGCCCGTTCCGCGCCCGAATAAAATTATCTGCATCGGTTTAAATTATAAAAATCACGCCGAAGAAAGCGGAATGCCGATTCCGAAATCGCCGATTATTTTTTCAAAATTCGCCACCTGCATCGTCGGCGCGAGCCAGCCGATTTTGCTGCCGAAGGGAAGCGTTCAAGTTGATTACGAAGCCGAATTAGCCTTCATCGTCGGGCGCAAAGCGAAAAATGTTCGCAAGGAAGACGCGATGAATTACGTTTTCGGCTACACGAATTTTAACGACGTTTCGGCGCGTGATTTTCAATTTGCCGACGGGCAGTGGACGCGCGGAAAATCCTGCGATACATTTGCGCCGACTGGCGAATTTATCGCTACCAAAGATGAAATTGCAGACCCGCATAATTTGCGGATTCAATTTCGTTTAAACGGCGAAACTCTGCAAAATTCGACAACCGCCGAATTGATTTTCAAAATTCCCGAACTCGTCGAATTTTTGTCCGCCACAATCAAGCTCGAACCCGGCGACATCATCGCCACCGGAACTCCGCCCGGAGTCGGTTTTGCTCGCAAGCCGCCGATTTTTTTGAAAGACGGCGACACGGCGGAAGTCGAAATCGAAGGCTTGGGAATTTTGTCGAACCCCGTAAAAACGGAATAAATTTATGTTTGATTTAACAAACAAAATCATTTTGGTGACGGGCGCGGCATCAGGTATCGGCGCGGCGATTGCGAAAACTCTCGCTTCGGCGGGAGCGTTTATTTACGTCGCCGATTTGGATGAAACAAACGGGCGAAAAGTCTCGGAAGAAATAAAAAATGAAAACGGACAAGCCGAATTTTTAAAATTAAACGTCGCCGCCAAAGATGAATGCGAACGCGCGGCGCGAAAGGTTTTGGACGAAAAAGGCAGGCTCGACGTTTTGGTCAACAACGCCGGAATCGGTCACGTCGGCACGATTTTGCAGACTTCCGAAGAAGATTTAGAAAAACTTTTCGCCGTCAACGTGCGCGGAATGTTTTCGCTCGCCAAAGCATTTTTGCCGTCGATGATTGAACGCAAATACGGCGTAATAATCAATCTCGCGTCAATCGGCGGCGTGGTCGCCATCAAAGAACGGCTCGCCTACTGCGCGACGAAATTCGCCGTCGTCGGTTTGACGAAATGCCTCGCGCTCGACCACGCGCTCGACGGCATCAGAGCAAACGCCGTCTGCCCGGGCAGAGTCGAAACGCCGTTCGTCAAACAAAGAATTTCGGAATACGCCGACCCGCCAAAAGCCCGCCGCGAAATGGCGGCAGCGCAGGCAATCGGCAGAATGGGAACGCCCGAAGAAATCGCCGCCGCCGTTTTATATTTAGCCAGCGACGAAGCCGCCTTTGTCACCGGAACGGCATTTGAAATTGACGGCGGTTTCGCGGTTGGCAAATAGAAAAATGAACGAAGAATTTTATGCAGTTTGATGCGGAAGCCTGCACGAAGTGAGGGCGCAAACGATGGCAGAAGACACGCTTACTCCGCGCGTGTTTCTGCAAAATCAATTCGAGCGTTACGAACAATTTCCAGATACCGCGCGGCGCGTTCGGAAATTATTCCGGCTTGACCGCCGCGAATCGCTTTTAGGTCAACGAGGTCGCCGCCGACTCCGACGGCTTCCGCGCCGGCTTTGATAAAATCGGCGGCGGTGGCAAGCGACACGCCGCCCGTCGGAATCAGTTTAATATCGGGAAGCGGTGCTTTTAGCGATTTTAAATAGCTCGCTCCGCCGAGCGCGTTAGCGGGAAAAACTTTGACAAAATCCGCGCCCGCGTTCCACGCCGTCACGATTTCGGTCGGCGTTAACGCGCCCGGCATTACAACAATTTCGCGCTCGTTGCAGGATTTTATTGTTTCCAGATCGAGCGCGGGGCTGATGACGAAACGCGCTCCGGCGGCGATACATTTTCGCGCGGTTTCCGCATCCAAAACAGTTCCCGCGCCGATTAAAATTTCGTCGCCGTAAGTTTGCGCCAAATCCCGAATCAATTCCAGCGCGTCGGGAACGGTCATCGTTATTTCGACAATCGAAATTCCGCCGCCTTTGACGGCTCTGACAATCTGCGCGGCTTCGTCGCGCGAGTCGGCGCGAATGACGGGCAGCACGCCGACGGCTTTGATTTGTTCAACAACTTGTTTTTTATTCATTCGGAATTTTAACTTGTCTCAATTTTGCAGAATCCCGCACTTCGTCAAGGCGCGATTGGCAAAAAACACACTTACTGCGTGCGTGTTTCCGCATTTTGAGAAAGTCCTATAAATTATAATCGAATTCGTCGCGTTAAATCGAATCCGCGAAACTAAATTAAAAGACTGCAAAATGAACTTAAACATTAAATCTAAATCAGAATGCCTTTGGGATTTCGTCGCGCTCGGCGAAGTGATGCTGCGCTTTGACCCGGAAAATGACCGCATTCACAATGCGACGAGTTTTCGCGTTTTTGAAGGCGGCGGCGAATATAATGTCGCCCGAAATTTGTCAAAAGTTTTTCGCCAGAAAACGGCGATTGTGACGGCTCTGGCGCGAAATCAAATCGGCGAACTGGTCGAAGATTTAATCTGGCGCGGCGGCGTGGACACGACAGAAATTTTGTGGCGCGAAACCGACGGCATCAGTCACAAAACGCGCAACGGAATTTATTTTATCGAGCGCGGTTTCGGACTGCGCGCGCCCGTCGGCTGTTCCGACAGAGGAAATACGGCAGTTTCGCAATTGCATCAGGGCGACGTTGACTGGAAAAAGATCTTTGCCGAAAGAGGCGCGCGCTGGTTTCACACCGGCGGAATTTTTGCGGGACTTTCGGAAACCACGCCCGCCGTCGCGCTCGAAGCGATGAAAATCGCCAAGGAAAACGGCGCGATTGTTTCCTACGATTTGAATTACCGCGCCTCTCTCTGGTCTGACAAAGGCGGGCGAATTGCCGCCGACAGCCTTAATGCAGAGCTTTTAGAATTTGCCGATGTCATTTTTGGTGTCGAAGGTTTTAACGCCCGTTTAGCCGATTACGACGAAAACGCCTTTCGCGCGGCGACCGATAAAATTTTTGAAAAACATTCAAGTATCAAAATTGCGGCGACGACTTTAAGAGATATAAACTCGACGGGTTTGCATAATTTAAGCGCGGCAGCCCGCGCGGGTGACGAAATTTTCAAAGCCGCCGATTACGAAAACCTCGCCGTTTTAGACCGCGTTGGCAGCGGCGACGCTTTTGCTGCCGGTTTAATTTACGGCTTGCTGAACGAAAAAGATATTTCCTATTCGCTAAACTGCGCTCTCGCAAATTCCGCGCTGACTTTAACTACGCTCGGCGACGGTTCGGCGGCGAAACTGACGGAAATCGAGAATCTGATTGCCAGCCGCGCGCTTAGTCTTAACCGCTAAAAACAAAGTAATAAATATTTTTATTCTTCAATTGTAGATTCTGAATTTATAAATCTTTTTACAAATTGTGCGCAATTCCAGTCAGGACCCATCGGGTAGGGAACGCTAGGCGCGGACGGATGATTTCGGTAGAGTCGTCGAGGTGGTCGAGCCGGAAGCGAATTGTCTGGATAATGAGATAGGATGAAGCGGCTGACCGGTGTCGCTCGCCGTGGCATAATGCTCCCGGCAAATTAACAGTGGAGGTCAGCGAAAATGGAATACGTTGGATTTGATTTAGGAAAAGCGAACTCGCA
>JBPCRW010000149.1:0-11074 GCA_050996405.1 Pyrinomonadaceae bacterium
TGAAAATCCGAAACTCACCATTCACCACTCACCATTCACCACTAAATAAGTCCCGGCGGCAGCATTCCGCCTAGTTTTCCTTTCAAAGATTCTTCGACCTTGCGCTTGGCTTCGTTAATCGCCGCCATTGCTAAATCCTGAATCATTTCCGTGTCGCCGTCTTTGACCAAATCGGGCGAAATGACGAGTTCTAAAACTTCAAAATCGCCGCGCATTTTGACATTCACCGCGCCGCCGCCCGCCGAAGCGTCAACAGTCATCTCCTTCATTTCCTTGCCCATTTTTTCCTGCATTTGCTGGGCTTGTTTCATCATTTGGTTGATGTCGAATCCGCCGGGGAATTTCATAAAATTTTTGTTCCTTTTTAGAAGTTAATATGTTATTTTATCGTAACTTTATAGACGGGTTAAATGCAACCGCGAAAAACCGTTAGATTTATGGCGATGTCATTGCCTCGCAAGGCAATTATTGCGAGTCGGATTTGTCGGTTGTGTTTGCGCGCGGTTGATTTTTGCGATTCGCATCGGACGAACGGCGCGAATTTTATGGTTTAAATATTTTCATTTTGCTGGAGGCAAAAAAAATGAACGGAGAAAGAAATAATTATTTGTATAACGGCGGCATCGCTCTGGCAATCGGGTTGGTTTTGTCGTCGGTGATTTTCGGCTGGTTTTACGCGAAAACGAAAAAATCGGACGAGGCGATTGCCGTCACAGGTTCGGCGAAAAAACGCATCAAATCGGATTTAGTCGTCTGGAGCGCGAGCGTCACGTATCAAGCCCCGAAACTTGCAGACGCTTACGCTACGCTTTCGGCAAACGTGCCGCGCGTCAAGGAATATCTGATGAGCAAGGGCGTGCCGGAAAATCAGATTACAATTTCCTCGATTACCACGGCGACTTTGAGAAAGCAGCAGAATAATTACGATTCGATGAGCAATGTGGCGATGGGCAATATGGCGACGGGCGGCGATTCGTCTGCGATTTCGGGCTATTCATTGCAGCAATCGGTCGAAGTCCGCTCTACGGACGTTGACAAAATCGCGCAGATTGCGCGCGAGGCGACCGAGTTAATCAATCAGGGAATTTTGATTGAATCCGGCGCGCCGCAGTATTCCTACACGCAATTGGGCGATTTGAAAATCGAAATGCTCGGCGAAGCGGCAAAAGACGCGAAAGAACGCGCCGAAAAAATCGCCGCCAGCACAGGCAACAGCATCGGCGCGGTGCGCTCGGCGCGAATGGGCGTGATGCAGATTACCGCCGCCGATTCGACGGAAGTTTCTGATATGGGCATCAGCGATACTTCTTCGATTGATAAAGATGTCACGGCGGTTGTCAATATCAGTTTCGCTGTAGATTAACACAAGAAAATAATCGCCACAAAAAGGCACAAAAAACACAAAGAAAATTTCTTAACAATTTCTTTTTGTGAATTTTGTGTTTTTTGTGGCGATTATTTTTAACCTGTTTTAGTGATTCATTCTTGACGGACGAAAGCGCAGAAACACCTGAAAACCTTGATGATTCGTTCCGCCGTAATAAGGAATCAATGCAGCCGGATTTTGATTAAATGTCAGCATTCCGCCCAGCCCGACATCAATTCCTTTGTCTTTCACAATGTCGCGCAAGTAACCGATTGAATACGCGCCGACGTTGAAAATTTTATCTTCGTCCGGCGGATTCAAAATGAGTTCGTGTCCGCTCTTTTGCACTCTTTCAACGCGACCGAAAACCGCGTTTTTGCCAAAATCGAAATTCGATTCAAACAAAAATGCGTTCGTGCGCTCGCCGTTGTCGTCGTTTTGTCCCCAGACGAACGCGCTTGCCAGAGTTTTATCGTCGCCGAAATTTTTGTTGTAAATCGCCGAAGCGGTCACGCGCCGCCGAATTTTTAAATCCGGTTCGGCGGGTTCTGGATTTTTCAGATAACCGTAAGAAACTTGAAACGCCCAATTTTTATTTGGATTAAACGAAAACCTGCCGCTCACGGAATCGAGTTTCGGTCGGTCAAAATTCCAACGATTTTCGTCTGGTTCTTGTCCCTTAAACACGCTCGTTTCAAACTTGAATTTACCGAATGAATATCCGGCGGTCAAAACTCCCCAAGTGATATGCGTCGAATCCTGCCAGTGATGCGAAATCGGCGCGTCCGGATTGTTCATCGCCGAAAGACGATGCATAAATGTCGGCGGACCTAAAGCCGGTTCGCCCGGATAGCCCGCGTAAAAATAGACGGAATTTTTATCGTTGAATTTATGCGAAAAAGTTACGGCGAGTTCGCTGATAAAATCGTGCGGATGCTGGCGGTCGTGAATCGGTAATCCGCGAAAAGTTTCGCCTGATTGATACAGCAGCGGATAACCGTAGCCGCGTTCGATAATCGGGTCGAGACTCATCATCGCGCGAAAACCGAATTGCGATTTTTCACTCAAAGGTTTTGAATACATCGCCATAAACATCGAAGGCGCGTCAAACCGATTGCGGCTGCCTTTTCCGGCAATGGAAACGTCGCGGTCAGAACCGATTTTCGTGTATCGCGCAAACGCGCTGCCCATCAGCATCAGCATTCCGCCGCCGTCAAGCATTTTCATTCGCGCATACATCGGCGACGAATCGGGAATCCAAGCCGTGCCGGAACTTTCGCGCGTCATCGGGTCGCCCAAATTCGTCACCGAATTCATCTGCATCGCGCCGTGATTCATTCCCGTCATACCGGACATTCCCTGCTTGCCGCTGTGGTTCATTCCCGCCATTTCGTCAGTTTTTTGCGCGTCCACTTTCATCGCAGGCATTTCACCGGATTTTTTATCGTCCATTTTCATACCCGACATTTCATCGTCCGGCTTTTTTTTGTCCATCTGCATCTCTTCGTCCGGCGAATGAACGTGAGTAGTTTTTTCGGGAGTTTTTAAGTTTTCGGTTGAAGTAATGCCGACTAAAATGTTGCCCCACATTCCGCCTTTGGCGTGTCCGCGCACGGAACAAAAATATTTATACGCGCCGTCTTCGCCCGCTTTGACAACGATTTCTTCGGCTTGCATCGAGCCGTCTTCAGCCTTGTGTTCGAGACGGTTCGAGCCGACCGTTTCAGTAATTTCGGGCGCGATTGTCCATTCGCCTGCAATGTGACCAAAACGAATATCGTGCTTCATATCTTCGTCGGAATTGACGAATAAAATTTTCAGAGTCGCGCCCGACGGCACGATTAAATTCGGGTTTCGCATTCCCGAAATTCGATAGGAAAACATATCATCTTCGGGTCCGGTTTCGACGACCAGACGAATTTCCTTTTCGGTAAAAATTAAATTCGAGTTTTCCTTTTTGCCGACGGTTCGCGTCTTTTCAATCGCCGTCAAATCGTCTAATTTGATAGTTTTCTGTTCGCTTGAAACGAGCTTAAAAGGCTGTTGAGCGAAAACATTGACGCTCGACAAAGCCGCGAAAAATAATAGCAATATAAATTTTTTCATTGATAAATCTCCAAATGTCTGTAAGTAAAAATTAACCGTGAAACAACGAAGAATGGCGTGAACAATTTCAATAAACTTCGCGTTTCTCCGGTGTTTCGTTAGATTTGATTTTAGATTTACAAACGCGGCGGGGCGCGCGGAGATTTTATGTTGTAGAAGGAATCGGAAAGATAAAACGATTTGACGAAATTTGTTTGACCCGTCGAAATTATTTGCGGAATCGTTTCAATTTTAAAACTTATCGCCGGAGAAATTTCCGCCGTCTGTTTTTCGATTTTGAGAAATGCCGATTTCGAGAAAACCTGCGGCGCGGGCTGAACGCAGTTGCAGCATCCGGTTTTGCAAATCGCGTTCTGAATCGTTTCCGCCCGATTCGATTCGTCGGGCATCTCCATCGTCATTTGCGAATGCTCGTGACAGGACGATTCCGCGTTTTTAACTTCGTGACAGTGCGGACAAGCGCGGGCTGAAACGGAAGAAGCGAGCAGCGACAAAACGATGCACAAACTAAACGCTATTTGTTTTAATCGCCGGTTTTTCATAACGAGGAATTTATAAGATTCCATTTATCAATATAGTTTTGCCCGCAAAATTTAGCAAACAGATTTTAAATTTCTATTTTCAAAAATAATTAAACAAAATGTTATATTGGTGCGTAGAATTTTTGCTTTCTGAAATTGTCGAACAAAATTAAAAATCCGAAGTATGCTGCACAGAAAACTTTTTGTCGTCGTTATCTTTTTTTTGAGTGGTATTGCCGCTTTCGCCCAGCAATCGAATCCGTATATGACCGAACCGGCGATGTCGCCCGACCGCAAGGAAATCGTTTTTGTTTCCGGCGGCGACATTTGGAGCGTTCCGAGCGCGGGCGGCACGGCTTCCTTGCTCGTTTCGCATCCGGCGACAGAATCGCGCCCTGCGTTTTCGCCCGATGGGAAACGGCTGGCGTTTGTTTCCAACCGCACGGGCAACGGCGATATTTACGTTTTGAATCTCGAAACAAACGATTTGACGCGCGTCACTTTTGACGACGCGCTCGATAATCTCGACGGCTGGTCGCGCGACGGGAAATGGCTCTATTTTTCGTCTTCGAGCAAAGACATTTCGGGAATGAACGACATCTTTCGCGTCGGCGCAGGCGGAGGAACGCCAATGCAGGTTTCGAGCGACCGCTACACTAGCGAATTTTTTGCCGCGCCCGCGCCGGACGGAAATAGTTTCGCGTTTTCGGCTCGCGGCATCGGTAATTCGCAATGGTGGCGCAAAGGGCGAAGCCACTTGGACGAAAGCGAAATCTGGCTCAAAAAAGGCGACAGTTACCAGCAAATTACGCAAAACGGCGCGAAACAATTATGGACGATGTGGAGCGCGGACGGCTCGCGGATTTATTTCGTGTCAGACAGAAACGGAACGCAAAATATTTGGACGAAACTACTCGGCGGACAAGAAAAACAATTGACGAATTTTACCGACGGGCGCGTTCTCTGGGCAAATATTTCATACGACGGAAAGCAAATCGTTTTTGAACGCAATTTTAAAATCTGGTCAATGAACACGGACGGCGGCAAGGCAAACGAAGTTTCGATAACCTTGCGCGGAACAGCCGCCGGTTCGCCGACTGAAAAATTAAATCTCTCGTCGCAAATCCGCGAAATCGCGCTTGCGCCGGACGGTAAAAAAATCGCGCTCGTGGCGCACGGCGAAATTTTCGCGGCTTCGGCAAAAGACGGCGGCGACGCGCAGCGCGTGACAAATACGCCCGCGCCCGAATCTTTCGCAGCCTGGTCGCCCGACAGCCGGAAAATTATTTATACTTCGGAACGCAGCGGCAAATTACAGATTTTTCAATACGATTTTCCGACCGAAACCGAGACTCAAATTACAAGTGCGGGCGACGATTTTTCGCCCGTCTATTCGCCGGACGGAAAATCAATCGCGTTTATCCGCAACGCTCGCTCGTTGATGATTTACGATGTCAATTCAAAACAGGAACGCGAGCTTTGCAAACTTTTCACGGACGCGCCGCCGATTGGCGGAAGGCAGAATATCGCGTGGTCGCCCGATAATAATTGGATTGCGTTTTTAACTACTTCGCCCGATACGCGCTCTTACACGAATGTTTCGGTCGTTTCGGCGAAAGGCGGCGACGCAAAGCCGTTGAGTTTTCTCGCCAATTCAAACAGCGGCTCGGTTTCATGGAGTCCCGACGGCAAGTTTATTTTATTCGACACGAATCAGCGCACGGAAGACGGTTCGCTGGCGCGAATTGATTTACAGCTTCGCACGCCGAAATTCCGCGAAGACCAGTTCCGAGATTTGTTCAAACAGGAAAATCCGCAGCAGAGACCGCAGCCCACACCGCAGACTTCACCAACGCCGATTGTCAACCCGACTCCGGCGACAAGTCCTACGCCCGCGCCAACGCCGACACCGGAAGTAAAAACGGACAACAAAAAAAATGAAATTGTTTTTGAAAATATCCGCCGCCGTTTGAGCCTTTTGCAGACGGGCGTGAACGTCAACGGGCAGACGATTTCGCCGGACGGCAAAACGGTTTTAATTTTAGCCGCCGCCGAAGATCAGTTTAATCTCTACACGATGCCGCTCGACGAATTGGCGACCGACAATACTGCGAAACAAATCACTTCCACGCCGAATTTTAAATCCGACGCGCAGTTTTCTCCCGATTCAAAAGAGGTTTTTTATATCGAAAACGGGCGCGTCAACGTCGTCAATTTAGAAAAAGGCACGACTCGCCCGCTTGCCGTGAGTGTCGAAATAAATGTTAATTTCGCCGCCGAAAAAATGGAAATTTTCAAACAGGGCTGGCGATATTTGCGCGATAATTTTTACGACGACAAATTTCACGGCGCGGATTGGAACGCGGTTGAAAAAACTTATGAACCGATGGTCGCCGCATCGAGAAATCTGGACGAAGTGCGCCGCCTGATGTCTTTGATGGTCGGCGAATTAAACGCTTCACATTCGGGCGTTTCGGGCGCGTCGGGTTTTACGGCAACGCCCGTCGGCAAACTTGGGCTTCGATTCGACCGCAACGAATACGAAACCACCGGACGCTTAAAAGTGACAGAAATTATTTCTTTAAGTCCCGCAGATGTTTCCGGCGAAATCAAAACGGGCGATTATCTGTTGAGCGTTGACGGCAAAAAAATTGACGGCGCGACGAATCTTGACGAACTCCTCGAAAACAAAGTTGGCAAGCGCGTCGAACTCGAAATCTCGTCAAACGCCGACGGTTCAAATAAACGCAAAGTTGCCGTCAAGCCGACCACGACCGGCACGGAAAAAAATCTTTTGTATCGCGGCTGGGTTGAATCGAATCGCGCGTATGTCGAGCGAATCAGTAACGGCAGACTCGGTTACGTTCATCTTCCCGATATGAGTTCGGCGAGTTTGGCGCAGCTTTACGTTGACCTCGACGCGCAGAATCAATCGAAGGAAGGCGTGGTCGTTGACGTTCGCAACAACAACGGCGGTTTTATCAATCCGTATGTGATTGACGTTTTGGCGCGGCGCGGTTATTTGAATATGAAAGAACGCGGGCTTTGGACAGTTCCGGCTCGTTCCGCGCTTGGTCAACGCGCTCTGGAACGCCCGACAATTCTCATCACAAACCAGCATTCATTGTCCGACGCGGAAGATTTTACAGAAGGTTATCGCAGCTTAAAACTCGGAAAAACCGTCGGCGAGCCAACCGCCGGATGGATTATTTTCACTTGGAACGCGCAGACTTTTGACGGCACGACCGTGCGCCTGCCGCGCCAGATGATTACGGGCAGCGACGGCAAAAATATGGAACTTAATCCGCGTCCCGTTGACGTTTCCGTCACGCGCCCGATTGGTGAAAGTCTGACCGGAAAAGATTCGCAATTGGACGCGGCGGCGCGCGAGCTTTTATCGGAAATTGGACGCTGAATAATTCTTTTGCAGAAGCCCGCACGGAGTAAGGGCGCGAATGGCGCGAGTAAAACGCCTTTACTCCGTGCGGGCTTCTGCATTTTTTGCAGGTAATTTAATTTTGTTTTTGGTAATCTTATTTTTAACTTTCAATGAAGAAATACGTTATCAAACGAGATGAAAATTCTCTGCCCGAACGTCTGACGCGCTACCGTCAGGAATTGAACGCCGAGCAGTTTCGCGCCGTCACTGCGCCGCCGAAAGCGACTTTGATTATCGCGGGCGCGGGAACTGGAAAAACCAGAACGATAACTTATCGTGTCGCTTATTTAATCGAGCAAGACGTTTCGCCGCAAAACATACTGCTGGCGACTTTTACCAATCGCGCGGCGCGTGAAATGCTGTGGCGCGTCGAGCAGTTGACGGGTTCGCAAAACGTCCATCGAATTTGGGGCGGAACATTTCATAGAATCGCTAATTTAATTTTGCGCCGTCACGCGCAGTCAATCGGTTTCGATTCAAATTATTCGATTTTGGATAGCGAAGACGCGCGCGATTTGCTCAATGTCTGTGTTGACGAAGCCGGAATTGATACGAAATCTAAGCGTTTTCCGAAAGCCGAAATTTTGCAGGATATTATTTCTTACGCGAATAATACCGACGCGCCTTTGGGCGAAATTATCGTCAAAAAATATCCGTATTTCGAGCCTTTAACAGCGCAGATTCGCCGTCTCGATTTGCTGTATATCGAAAAAAAACGCGACCGCAATGTGATGGATTACGACGATTTACTTTTGAACTGGAAACGGCTGTTAATCGAAAAACCGGACATCGCAAATCTTTACGCCGAACAGTTTCAGCATATTTTGGTTGACGAATATCAGGACACGAACAAACTGCAAGCCGAAATTATTGACCTGCTCGCCGTCAAACATAAAAACGTGACGGTCGTCGGCGACGACGCGCAATCGATTTTCGCGTGGCGCGGCGCGGAATTTACAAACATTTACGAATTTCCCGCGCGTTACCCGGAAGCGCAAACTTTCAAACTCGAAACAAATTATCGTTCGACACCGGAAATTTTGGATCTGGCAAATGTTTCGATTGCGAATAATCGAAAACAGTTTCCGAAAACGCTCGAAGCGGTGAAAAAATCCAGAGATTTCAAACCCGCGCTTGTGCCTTGTTCAAATGTCGAACAGCAATCGTCGTTTGTCGCCGCAAGAATTTTGGAACTGCGCGATGAAGGAACGAGTTTGGAAGAAATCTGCGTGATGTATCGCTCGCATTATCATTCTTTGGAATTGCAATTGGAATTAACCCGAAGAAATATTCCGTATCGAGTTCAATCGGGCGTGCGGTTTTTCGAGCAGGCGCATATCAAAGACGTAATTTCTTACTTGCGAATCATCGTCAATCCGCGCGACGAACTCGCCTGGAAACGAATTTTGAAAATGATTCCGTCGGTCGGAAATGCGACGGCAAACAGAATTTATGAAAGTCTGGCATATTCGGAAAATCCGCT
Source organism: Pyrinomonadaceae bacterium (assembly GCA_050996405.1). GTDB lineage: Bacteria > Acidobacteriota > Blastocatellia > Pyrinomonadales > Pyrinomonadaceae > JBPCRW01. Next base: position 8,916 of record JBPCRW010000149.1, read on the forward strand.
TGCGCTTGTCAAAAAAGACGATTTTAAATACAAACCGCGCAGCGCGAACAACTGGCAAAGTTTTATAAATTTGCTTGAACTTTTGACGACGGACGAAAACCGCAATAATCCCGCCAAACAAATCGAGTTGATTTTAACAAACGGCTACGAACAGCATTTGCGGGAAACTTTTGAAAATTCGGAAGCGCGGCTCGAAGATTTGCGCCAGCTTGCTTTATATGCGAATCGTTACAATTCGACCGAAGATTTTTTGTCCGAATTAGCTCTGCTTTCGACTGAACGTTTTAAAGAACCTTCGGGAATCATCGGCGAAGATGTAATTTCCGGCGGCGAAGAAGATGAACTTTTAACTTTAACTTCGGTGCATCAAGCAAAAGGCTTAGAGTGGAAAGCCGTCTTTATAATCTGGGCGGCGGAAGGCAAATTTCCTTCTCCGCGCTCGCTCAAGGAAATTGATTCGGAAGAAGAAGAACGCCGCCTCTGGTATGTCGCCATAACGCGCGCGCAGGAAGAACTTTATTTGACTTATCCGCTGATGATAATTGATTATTCGCGCCAGACGGTTTTGCAGAAACCTTCGCGTTTTATTATGGAATGCCCGCCCGCGCTGTTTGAAGTCTGGAATCTGGAAGAAGAATCGAAACCATTTGACGCGCCCGTAAATTTGATTGAAGACAAACCCGAACTTTTAAACTAAGTTCTGCCGAAAGACGAAAATTCAGACTCGTTTTAAGTGCCGAGTTTTCACTCTTAAAACTGCCCCGCAAATTTTTGGACGGGTTGAAAAATAGTTCGCAATGTAATCTTGAATAAAAAGTAAAGATTTGTTATCTTAGAGTTTATATGAAAATTTCGGCACAGGAAGAATATGGATTGCGATGCCTTGTGCAGTTGGCAAATTTGCCCGTCGGTGAAGCACTGACCTTGCCGCAGATTGCCAGACGCGAAGGAATTTCGGTTGCCAACGCGGGAAAATTGATGTGGCTTTTAAATAAAGCCGGATTTGTTTCCGCCACGCGCGGCACAAAAGGCGGTTATCAGCTTTCGCGTCCGGCAGGCGAAATTCGTCTGAATGAAGTCATCAAGATATTAGACGACGACGAAGTCAATAATCATTGCGACGGCTACAAAGGCGTTCTGGAAATGTGCGTTCACAAAGGCGATTGCGGAATTCGCCCCGTGATTATCGGCTTGCACGAGATTGTGCAGAACGCGCTTTCACAGATTACGCTCGCGCAGCTTGTCGGCGAAGAAGCCAGAGTCGACGAAATGTTTCACCAGATTCAGGGAATTCATAAAACTATTGAACCGCAGAGAATATGAACAGTTATCAGTGAGCAGTAAATAGTCAACAAAAACTGATAATTGATAACTGATAACTGAAAAAATTATGTCAACAGCAACACAAGAATTATTAGCAAACAGAGAATATAAATACGGTTTTACGACCGACATCGAAACGGAAACGATTCCGAAAGGCTTGTCGGAAGATGTCGTGCGCTTGATTTCGTCGAAAAAGAATGAACCCGAATGGCTTCTGGAATTTCGTCTGAAAGCCTATCGTCATTGGTTGAAAATGCGACAGCCCGACAATTGGGCGAATTTCGATTATCCGAATATCGATTTTCAAAACATCAGTTATTATTCCGCGCCAAAACAGAAAGCGAAAAAGCAGAGTTTGGACGAAGTTGACCCGGAACTTATCAAAACTTTTGAGAAACTCGGCATCCCGATTACCGAACAGAAAATGCTGGCGAACGTCGCGGTTGATGCGGTTTTCGATTCGGTTTCGGTGGCGACGACGTATAAGAAAAAACTATTGGAAGCGGGCGTGATTTTCTGTTCATTTACCGAAGCGGTCGCCGATTATCCACAGTTGATTCAAAAATATCTCGGCTCGGTCGTGCCGACTTCCGATAATTATTACGCGGCGTTAAATTCGGCGGTTTTCTCCGACGGCTCGTTTGTTTTTATCCCGAAAGACGTGCGCTGCCCGATGGAACTTTCGACATATTTTCGCATTAACACGCATGATTCAGGACAATTTGAACGGACGTTAATTGTCGCGGAAGAAGGCAGCTACGTTGCATATAACGAAGGTTGTCATCCGGCGGGCGAACAGGTTTTGACGGCGACAGGTTGGCGAAATATCGAAGGTA
>JBPCRW010000158.1:0-3979 GCA_050996405.1 Pyrinomonadaceae bacterium
AAAACTAATGAATCAGAGCCAAAAGCGGCTAAAAGTAGCACGAGCTAAAGCAAGAAGAAAAGCCAGAACCAAATACCACAATAACTACTCTCCCGCTAATGTGCAGTGCAAAAACTGCGGTAGTCTGCGGATAAGAATCAACGGAAAACCACGATATTGTTACTGCTAATTGGGGTGGCGGAAGCAATAACAGATTTTTATCACGATTCGGCAATATGCTGACGCTGTTATTGAAAATAGACGCAAGAAAATTGGCAGAAAACTTCGGAACTGCCGTGCAGGTATCGAATCCTGCCCCCAATCCTATGAAGCACACCTACTCATAAACTGCCGGAGAAATCCCGACGAAAACTGTTTATGAGCTAGGGATTGTCTGGAATTAACAGGCAGCCCCTAGCTAATAAGTAGCTGGCATTACTTGTATGTAACAAGGCTCTTTTACAAACCGTAGGAGGTTTATATGGCAGAAAGAAAGATAGTTTATCTGATTTTAGAACGCGGTATGCCGCCCAATAAACAGACCTTTTGGCGTAGTGCCGGAGTAGCGTATGAGTGTCGGGACGGTTCTCTGAACTTAAAACTCGATATGCATCCCGGATTAACCTTTAATATCCGCGACCCGAAATCAAACGGCGAAACCGAAGAAGTCGAACCTGACGAGTATTAGGAGGTTACATGTGCGTAATTTTATGCCCTTCTTGTCTTCAAATTAGAGAAGGCAGCAAGCACCATATCTTGCCTCGTAGATTTTTCACTCCCAACAACAATTCACCGTTTTTATTTATTTGCCGAGATTGCCACGACGAGATAGAAGAACTAATCCCCCAGCATTACAAGCTGGAACGTGATGAGTATTTTCAAATCGCTGAGGAATTTCTGCAATCAGCCCGGCAAAACGGGATAGTTTTGCAATTCCCCGGAGGGGAAAGAATATGAATTGTAAAATATGCGGACTGTATATTCTAACAACGATAAAAGTTATGTGGAACGGAAATTTTTATCACGCCGATTGCATCGGTGAAGCCATCGCCCAAAAGCGAATTGAAGCCGATGACGATTCTGAAATCAGAGAAGCCTTAGAAAGTTTTGATGATGACTTTGACCCCGATGATAACTTTGACGACCTAGAACTTGATGAAATTTTGGATAAACCAAATATCATCGTTCCCGACATTGTTAATCAAATAAGAACAAACGGCGAAGTTGTTAATTCGTTTCAAATGCCGCAAGGCGCGATGATAGCCGCTCCGCGAGCGATTATTCACCCACCTCACGGCAATGGAACACTCGTTGCCGGATTAAAAGGTTCTCGGTATGTTAATTACCCTGAACTCAAAACGCTTCCGATACCGGACGCGACCACCACGTTTAAACCAATTCCGTTTTATGACTTTGTAACGAAGTTATTGGCAGGATTATGGGATAGGCGAATGAAAGTCGTTTCAGACCAGTATATTATTTCCGCCGACGGACTTAAATTGTTTGGTCTAATCGAACTTGAAAACGAATACAACGGTGTCAGATTCGCCATCGGACTTCGCACTTCAAACGATAAATCAACCAGACTTGGGTTAGCTGTTGGGTATAAGGTTATGTGCTGCTCTAACGGAATGCTGCAAGGAGATTTCCTGCCGCTTTCTGTCAAGCACACCGCCAATCTTGAACTTGACGACGCGCTTGCTCTCGGTATTGACCGCATCAGACGAAGATTCGGCGACCTTGAAACTTCTATCAGAACAAAACAGGCAAAACTGATAGCAGACACCGACGCAAAAGAGCTTATCTACAACGCTTTTACCAACGGAAAATTCCCTGTGTCGCTGTTTAGAACAGTCCATAGCGAATACTTTGAAAAACCGTCGTATGACGAATTCAAACCGCGAACAGTGTTTAGTCTTGAAAACGCTTTTACCACCAGCTTTAAGAAACTCCAGCCGCTTCAACAATTCGAGCAAACCGCTCGGTTGGGTAAATTCTTAACCAGCCTGAACTAACCCGCTTTTCTGCCTACCATCGGCTACCCCTTAGCCACTCTTTGAACACAATCTATCTTTTGTATTGTGTTCTTTTTTATCACATTAATTTTTGTACTTTTAGATAATTACTAATTCTTGGTTGGTACTCTAATAGAGTTAAAGAATTTGTCGGAATTTTCTATTAGATATTCACTTTTCAAAGCAGAAAACATAAAAATGTAACTTCTTGTTGGGGTAATAAGGATTTGCGCTCGCCCGATTCGATTATTTGAAATAATATTATATTCACGACCAGGATATATACCAAAACTTAATTTACGGACAAATGTCATTTTTGCTCCAGCTTGGGTAATTTCCTCTTCGAGATTTTTATGCATTATATCTAATAAGTCTTCAAAATTCTTGCTATTGTATGTCCCTCCCGGAAAATCCCCTAGTATTTCTATTAAGTATGTTCCAGTTTGATGTTCTGAAGTGTAAAATCGTTTTGAGATGGGAAATGGATTAACCGATGCTTGCTGTTCTTCAACTGTAGCACCGCTAGGCATCAATACTTCAAATTTTTCTCTACTAGAGATTATTCTTCTCCAACCACTATGAATGTCAGCAATTCCATTGATGAAATTAGTTCTAGTTTCACTATTTGGTATCTCCGCAGTAAATCTACCTGTACATCCATCTAAAATGTTAAAAGAGTCCAAGAAATATTTGCCTTCATCACTTGCTAATTTACTATTTGAAGATGTTTCAAAAGATACCTGATAAATTCTCTGTCCAGATGAGAAAAGACGCATATGCATAGTTCTGATGGGAGATACAAAACCTGTATATTCTGTTCCTTCACAACTACCTTGTTGAATCTTTTTACTAGAAAGAGATTGCACTTTTCTTTTGGAAATATAATTATTTCCAAAAAATTCTATCTCTCTAGCCATAACTTCTTGATTCGGAACAGGAAGTTCAAAATAACTGACATCAAAATAAATATTCGTTCCTTCACCAAGTGAATACGAATTGATATTTAATCCACTTACATCCCTTGATTTAACTACAGTTTTACTAGGGAATTTCACGGAAAAACCCCCTTCCTCTGAATTCACTTGATACCAACCATGACTTGCGTTTGCGCGTTTAGTTTGTCCGCTAATATCAATTATGGAGAAAACACTCAATGCGAATAGAAAAAGGAATTGCTTCATAAATCGGTAATTTAATACTATTTGAAAACTTTTGTAAAGAAAATTAAAATTCGGTAGTGTCCTAAAGTAGATTAACAAGACTACAAATAGCTTTTCAAAGAAATGGGAAAACCTGAACTATACTTTTCGGACGTTAGGAGGGAGGGGAAACAAGTGCTTAATCCTTTTTTCAGAACACCACATTATTAGGACACTACCGAATTTTAATTGCTATTGCTACGGTCACTGTATACATTTTAAGATTCGCCAGCATAAAATTGTTAGGCGAAAAATAATTCGGAGGTTAATTATGCTTACAGCGTTAATAATTATTGGTTTGGTTGGCGGAGTACTTTTTGTTGTTCGCAAGATGGCAGGTAAAACAAACAATGCGCCATTGCCGAGCATAACGGATTCTATGGTCAATCCTAATATAGACCCGAATGAACCGATTGCATCTATGCAATTTTCGGTAATAGCCTCAGTTATCGGCGCAGGAATCGCCTTAATTGTGATAGGCGGTCTTATGATTGCGATAGGAGCGGAAAAAGGCAGTCCTGTCGCCGCGCTTGCCGCGATTGTTACCTATAAAGGTATGCGAAGCGGTAAAATATCTTGGTAATAATGTTCAAATCCTACGAAGAGCTTGAACAGCTAAGATTTAATATCGAATTCTTTAGTTTTTTCTAAGAAATAAAAAAACCGCCCTTTCGAGCGGCTCTTATAATATTTTCTAAAATGGTGGTTCATTCTCATCAATTTCCATTTGGTCGGCTGCTTCTTGAATATCAGGGGCTATTTGCTCTCTAGCGGTTGGTTTTGCAC
>JBPCRW010000180.1:0-32833 GCA_050996405.1 Pyrinomonadaceae bacterium
GGATTGAAATTGGAAGGAAGCGTCGGTTAATGAAACGTAAAACTCCGCAGGAAAAGAAAACTTTGAGTTATGCCAAAGATTGCCGAAATGTTTATGGCGAAAATGATAAAACTTCGCGCGTATCGATTCGTCGAAACAAAACTTTTCCAACGCGCGCTTTTAGAAAAAATATCAACGATATTTTGCAAGGCGCAGTCGGCGCTATAGATTTGGAAAAAGCTGAAGTATTGGACGTTAACATCAGAGCAATAAAGAGAAGAAGGTGGAAAAAATCTGCTGATATGCCGTTGGGTAAAATTGTCAAAGAGCGGCTTGAAGCGGGAGAAAGACCGATTCGCAGAAAATTGAAGGGAGCGATGAGAAATATAGTCAAAAAGGAAGTTACTGAATATATTCTCACGAAAAACGGTTGGATGACGAAAAAACGATGAAGACGCTTTTGAAGTTGAAATTGTCGATTATCATTGAGGTTTGAATATGAAAAAATTAGAACCGATTCATCCGGGCGAAATTTTGCGGGAAGAATTTTTATTGCCGATGAAAGTCAGTCAATCGAAAATTGACGAAGACACAGGAATTTCTCTCAAGGAAATCGAGAAAATAATCGCCGGAAAATCGCCTGTTACGCCGAATGCGGCTTTGCGTCTGTCGCTTTATTTCGGTTTATCGGAAAGATTCTGGGTTAATCTGCAATCGCGCTACGACCTAGAAACAGAAAAGGATAAAGTCGCCGATAATTTAAAGAAAGAAGTCAGAATTTTGCAGGCGGCATAATTGAAAGTGAAAAAATCAAATTACCAAACGCGCCTGAACCGCTCGGGCATTATTCGTCAGCCGTTGGGTGTATTTAAGAAATAAAAACGGATATGAATTTAGCTTTAGCCGAAAAAGAAAAAATCGTCGAGATTTGTGAGCGTAACGACATCGAATTCTGCGCGTTGTTCGGTTCTTTTGCGCGCAGTGAGGCGGATGAAGAAAGCGATATTGATTTGCTGGTTCGATTTTCCAAGCCGAAAGGAATTGATTGGCTTGATGCGGCATTTGAGATTGAAGATACGCTCGGCAGGAAGGTTGATTTGGTAACCGAAAAATCGCTGCATCCGCTGATTCGGGAAAGCGTTTTCGAGAATTTGCAGATTTTTTATGGAGAAAGAAAACGTGATTCGACTGAAGCACATCCTTGAGTCAATCGGCAAAATTGAAGATTATTTGCTGAATTTCGATGAAGAAAAGTTCGGCAAAGATAATTTGCGGCAAGATGCCGTCGTTCGCCAACTCGAAATTATCGGCGAAGCGAGCAAAAAATTGACAATTAAATTGAAGGAAAGCCATCCGCAAATCGAGTGGCGCAAAATGGCAGGCACACGCGACCGTTTGGCGCACGGATATTTTTCGGTTGACATCGAAATCGTCTGGCGAATTACGCAGGAATTTTTGCCTTCTTTGAAAACGGAAATTAAAAAGATTTTGGAGAATTTGAGTTGAAAAAAATTAAATTGCCAAACGCGCCTGAACCGCTTGGGCATTATTCGCCAGCCATCGTGCATAACGGCTTGATTTTTGTGTCGGGGCAATTACCGATGAATCACGCGACTGGTGAAGCCGAAGCAGGCGCGATTGAACGGCAAACGGAGCTTGCTTTGCGGAATGTCGAAGAAATTTTACACGCGGCGGGAAGCGATTTGAATCACGTTTTGCAGTTCACGATTTATGTTTCGGAGATGGAACTTTGGGATAAAGTCAACGAAGTTTATGCGCGAATTTTGGGCGCGCATAAACCGGCGCGGGCGATTGTGCCGGTCAATAATTTGCATTTCGACGCGCAGATTGAAATTCAGGCAATCGCGGCGGTTATTAGAAACAATGAAGTATGAACGCTGAAATCAAGCGGTTTTTAATTCAGCGTTCCGAATTCAGCATTATAAATTATGAATCTTCAAATTTTTCAAGTTGATGCTTTTACAAACAAAACTTTCGGCGGAAATCCGGCGGCGGTTTGTCCGCTTGAAAATTGGCTGGATGCCGGATTGATGCAGAAAATCGCGCTCGAAAATAATCTTTCGGAGACGGCGTTTTTCGTCAAGAAAAATGATGTGTATGAACTTCGCTGGTTCACGCCGACGTTTGAAATTGACCTTTGCGGACATGCAACTCTGGCTTCGGCTTTTGTGATTTTTGACGTTTTGGGTTCAAACGAAAAGGTTTTAAAGTTCCAGACGAAAAGCGGACTTTTGACGGTTGAAAAAGAAAACGATTTGCTGGTTTTGGATTTTCCGTCGCGTGCCGCAAAAAGATGCGAAACGCCGAAAGGTTTGGTTGAAGCAATTGGCAAAACGCCGTCGGAAGTTTTAAAAGCGCGTGATTATTTGATGATTTACAAATCCGAAACGGAAGTTTGCGCGATAAATCCGAACTTTGCCGAGCTTTTAAAAATTGGTGCCCACGCCTTTATCGTCACGGCGAAGGGAAAAAATTGCGATTTTGTGTCGCGCTTCTTCGCGCCCGAAGTCGGAGTATTTGAAGACCCCGTGACGGGTTCGGCGCATTGCACACTGATTCCGTATTGGGCGGAAAAATTGGGTAAGGACAAACTTTTCGCGCGGCAGGTTTCGGCTCGCGGCGGCGAATTATTTTGTGAACTAAAGGGCGACAGGGTGAAAATCGGCGGCAACGCAACGCTTTATTTGAAAGGTGAAATTTATATTTGAGGAATTACTGAAAAATGTTATTGGAAATCAAAGATTTACACGCCGCGATTGACGGCAAAGAAATTTTAAGGGGCGTGAATTTGCAGATTAACAAAGGCGAAGTTCACGCGATTATGGGTCCGAACGGTTCGGGCAAATCCACTCTGGCGAAAGTTCTCGCCGGTCATCCGTCGTATGAAGTGACACAGGGCGAAGTGCTTTACGAAGGCAAAAATCTTTTGGAATTAGAGCCGGACGCGCGCGCGCGCGAAGGAATTTTTCTGGCGTTTCAATATCCGGTCGAAGTTCCGGGCGTGTCGAATTCGCAGTTTTTGCGGCTCGCGTATAACGAGAAAATGAAGCATCTCGGCACGGAAGAACTCGACCCGCTTGAATTCAATGATTATTTGAAGGAAAAAGCGAAAATCGTTGAAATGGACAAGAGCTTTTTCAATCGTTCGGTCAACGAAGGCTTTTCCGGCGGAGAGAAAAAGCGCAACGAGATTCTGCAAATGGCGGTTTTAAATCCGACGCTGGCGATTCTGGACGAAACCGATTCCGGTCTGGACATCGACGCGCTAAGAATTGTTGCCGAAGGCGTGAATAAATTGAGAAGTTCCGAAAACGCGATAATTCTGGTGACGCATTATCAACGCCTCTTAAATTACATCGAACCGGATTTCGTTCACGTTTTGGCGGGCGGAAAAATCGTCAAGGAAGGCGGCAAGGAATTAGCTCTGGAACTTGAAGAAAAAGGCTACGATTGGGTGAAAACGGCGAACGCGAAATAGGAAAAATTACAAATGCAAGCAGGAAAGGAAACAATTTACAACACTGAATTTCAGCAAAATCTGAATGCGGCGAATCAGCCGGATTGGTTGAAAAAAATGCGCGAAAAGGCTTTCCGATTTTTTACGGAAAACGGTTTTCCGACCATCGAAAATGAGGAATGGAAATATACGAACGTCGCGCCGATTGGGCGTGAAAATTTTCACGTCGGGGAAAGCGCGAATTTTACTTCGGAAACTGTCGTGCCGTTCGTTTTCGACGAATCGAAAGAAAGCATTTTGGTTTTCACGAACGGCAATTTCGACAAAAACTTATCGAATTTGAACGCAATAAAAGACGCAGGCATTTTGAGTTTTTCCGAAGCCCTGAAAAACGAAAAACGCGCCGGAATTTTGCGGGCGAAACTCGGAAGTTTGGTTAATTCCGAAAAGAATGCTTTTACGGCTTTGAATACGGCTTTTATTGACGAAGGCGTTTTTATACATTTACCGAAAGGCGTAAAAATTGATGCGCCCGTTCAGCTTTTATTCTTGACCGGCGAAGGCAAAGTTTCATTTCCGCGCGTTTTGATTATCGCGGAAAATTTTGCTGAAGCGACGATTATCGAAACCTATAATCGCGCCGCCGAAACAAAATATTTAACAAACTCGGTCGTCGAAATTTCAATTTCGGATGAAGCGAAAATCAAACATTTCCGCGTCCAGCGCGAATCGCATTCCGCGTTTCACGTTTCTAATACGGCGGCGGAAATCGGGCGCGGCGCGGTTTATGACACGACGGCAATTAATCTCGGCGCGCGCATTTCGCGCCACGATGTCGGCTTGAAATTCAACGCGCCGGGCGGCGAAGCGTTTGTTGACGGGCTTTATTTTCTGGGCGGCGAGCAGCATCACGACACGCATTCGGTCATCGCGCACGATGTGCCAAACTGCACTTCGCATCAAACTTACAAGGGAATTTTAAACGATAAATCGCGCGGCGTATTTAATGGCAAAGTTTTCGTCGCCGTCGGCGCGCACGGGACGGACGGTTATCAATCAAACAAAAATCTGCTGTTGTCAAATGAGGCGCGAGTTGATACGAAACCGCAACTTGAGATTTTCAACGACGACGTAAAATGTTCGCACGGCGCAACCGTCGGGCAACTCGAAGAAGAAGAATTATTTTATCTTTTGAGTCGCGGTTTGAATGAAACTTTAGCCAAAAACCTTTTAACCTACGGATTTGCGGAAGAAATCGTCAACAAAATCGAAATCGAATCTATTAAAAAACAACTCGACGAAGCGATTTTGAATCGCTTGAACGCAAGTTTGGAAGCGTAAAATATGAAAAGGTAAATGCATTTCTGACAATTCTATGTTTAATTTCGATTGCCGGATTATTAATTACATTTGGGCTACATCAGTATCATAATTCTTTTGATCCTTATAGCTGGCTAGACCCGACTAGAGAAGATGATTACAGTCGCTACCTGTGGAATGTCCGTAAAGATTTATATCGTTGGTGGCTATTAATATTCTTAATTTTGACGATTTTTTCTGGAATAATTCCTGTATTTAATTGGTTGATAAACAGAAAGAAAATAACTTTCAAGTAAATCTTTGTATTCATATAATGAGATAAAAATATGACAGCAGTAAAAGAAATGAGCAATTGGAACGTTGAAAAAATCAGGAAAGACTTTCCTGTTCTCGCGCAGACGGTGAACGGAAAACCGCTGGTTTATCTGGATAACGGCGCGTCTTCGCAAGTGCCGAATTTGGTGATTGAACGCGGTTCAAAATATTTGCAGGAAGAACATTCAAACATTCATCGCGGCGTGCATTATTTGTCGCAGCATGCGACGACCGCCTATGAAGCGGCGCGGGAAAAGGTCAAAAGATTTATCAACGCCAAAGAAGCGAAGGAATGTATTTTCGTGCGCGGCACGACCGAAGGCGTAAATCTCGCGGCGTATTCTTACGGCAGAAAATTTGTCGGCGAAGGCGACGAGATAATTATTTCCGCGATGGAACATCACGCCAATATTATTCCGTGGCAAATTTTGGCGGAAGAAAAGGGCGCGAAACTGAAAGTAATTCCGATGAACGAGCGCGGCGAATTGATTATCGAAGAATACGAAAATCTTTTGAACGAACGGACGAGAATTGTCGCGCTGGCGCACGTTTCAAATTCGCTCGGCACGGTTAATCCAATTAAAGAAATGATTCAAACGGCGCATAAATTCGGCGTTCCGGTGCTGGTTGACGGCGCGCAGGCAGTTCCGCATTTTCCGGTTGACGTGCAGGATTTGGACGCGGATTTTTATACATTTTCCGGTCATAAAATGTTCGCGCCGACCGGCAGCGGCGTGCTTTACGGCAAAAAGGAATTTTTGGAGAAAATGCCGCCGTATCAAACCGGCGGCGGAATGATTCGCACCGTCACGTTTGAAAAAACAACCTACGCGCCGATTCCCGAAAAGTTTGAAGCCGGAACTCCGGCAATCGCGGCGAACATCGGATTAGGCGCGGCGATTGACTATTTAGATTCGATTGATTTTGAAGCCGCCGCAAAATATGAACACGAACTTTTAAATTACGCGACGGAAAAATTATCGGCAATCGAAGGCGTTCGCATTATCGGAACTGCAAAAGAGAAAGCGTCGGTTTTGTCGTTCACCATCGAAAACGTTCATCCGCACGACATCGGCACAATTTTAGACCAATCGGGCATTGCAATTCGCGCCGGACATCACTGCGCCCAACCCGTCATGCAGTTTTTCCAAGTTCCGGCGACGGCTCGCGCTTCGTTCGCTTTTTATAATACGAAGGAAGAAGTTGACGTTTTGGCGGATTCGATTCAGAAAGTGATTGACGTTTTTGCTTAAAAAATTGCTATGAAAATGGTTTCTGTGAGAAATAAAAAACGCTTGCAAACAACTTTGATTCTAAATCTTATTTTGTTCGCAGGCTGGTTTTTGCCCGATTATGTCTCTGCCCAGAGAACAGTTGATAAAAAACTCCCGCCACGTGAAATTGCTCAACAAACTCTTCCTTCGACTGTTTTGCTTGTTATGAATAACAGCGACACAAAAGAAGCAAAATCAGGCAGCGGTTTTTTTATTGCCGAAGATATAGTTGTAACTAATTTTCACGTAATCAAAGAAACAACCGAAGGTTATGCGAAAATTTATGGTCAGAACAAAATATACGACATTCTAGGCGTAGTCGGCGTAGATGAAAAGAATGATTTAGCGTTGCTTAAAATAAAAGGAATTAAAGGAAAAGCATTAAAGCTAAATAAAGATGATTCAACAGCAATCGGCGACGAAGTTTTTGCCGTCGGCAATCCGAAAGGTTTGGAAGGAACTTTTTCGCAAGGCATTGTCAGTAGCATTAGAAAAACAGACAAGAATAATTTGTTACAAATAACCGCTTCAATTTCGCCCGGAAGTAGCGGCGGAGTAATTCTAAATAACAAAGGAGAAGTTATTGGTGTTGCCGTTGGAGCTATCGAAAGCGGACAATCTCTAAACTTTGCTATTCCTGTTTCTTTACTTCGAGTTTTAATATCAAAAATTAAACCTCTTGTGTCAATATCTGCTATTGGTGAGCCATCAAATAATAAGAATTCCTCTCTACAATTTAAGGTTTCTGATATAGCCTTAGAAAATTTGGTTGGCAATATAAAATCTGTAAAAGAGTATGTATATTCTCCAGAAATAAAATTCGGTAAGGTTGAGTTAGGTGAACCAACTGAAATTGCTCTTACAGAATATAACTCTGAAGGAAATGTAAAACTCAGCGAACTTAACAGTTTCGCCCTTTATCCTAAGGACTATGGATTAGATGATTATACGCCAGGTCTTAAACCTAGCTTTGGTGAAGCTGTCGGTATATACAAAGAGGAGCGTGAATACGATTACTTAAATAAGACAGTAACCATAAATTACAAATCTTATGTTGATGGACGTAACTATTCAGGAGCTTCAAAATCTATCAAATACAAAAATAATAAGATTACAGAGGAAATAGATTACGCTTCAAAAGGAAAAATATCTTCAAAAAAAGTTATTCAAATCAACGGTGATGGAAAAACCATCGAAATTGAATACGATGAAGAAGGAAAAGAGTATCGAAGAAAAGAAATTACGGCTTATATAAATGAAAGGAACCAAAATGTAAGTGAAGTTGAAGACTTTGCAAGTTATGGAAGAAATAAATATAGAGAAGTTAAAATTGGGGCAACAAAAATAGAAAAATCGCTTTTAGGCAATACAAATAACACTTATGAAACAATAACAAAAAATCTAGACAGCAAAACGAACTCAGTTAAACTTACGACCATAATTTATATGGATAATCCAAATATACAAAGACAAGACTTTGTATATGAATACGAATTCGATTCAAATGGAAATTGGACAAAAAGAATAGCGTATGAACAAATCAGCAAATCTGGTAAGACATATCTTGAACCCTTTAACATTTTAGTAAGAGAAATCACATATTTTTCAAATACAAAATAATATGCAGCAAACTCCGATTCAAGTTGGCGAATACAGTTTTACGATTTTACTTGAGCCGAACGAGCCTGACGGTTATTTGGTAACTTGTCCCGCTTTGCCCGGACTCGTTACCGAAGGCGACACGCTCGACGAAGCCTACGCGATGGCGCAGGACGCGGTTCAAGTTTATCTGGAAAGTTTAATCGCACACGGCGAGCCAATTCCAAAAGATAAATTGACTATGTCTGTTCGAGTGAGAATTGAGAATGAAAAAATTGCCGCGTGATTTGCCAGCTAAGAAAATTATTTCCGCGTTGGAAAAATCAGGCTTTACAGTTGACCGCATTTCGTTTTGGTAAAAGGCAGTTTGCGAACCGTCGTGCCGTATCATAAAGCCGTGAGAATTGGCACACTAAAAGCGATTTTGAATCAAATCGGAATGAGTGTCGAGGAATTTACAGATTTACTTTGATTTCTATGTCAGAATTAAACGATTTATATCAGGAAGTTATTTTAGACCACAACAAAAATCCGCGAAATTTCCGCGAGATTGAAAACGCCGATAAATGGGCGGACGGCAACAATCCGTTGTGCGGCGACGCGCTCAGGGTTTATGTCGAAATGGAAAACGACTGCGTAAAAGATGTCGCCTTTAAAGGTTCGGGCTGCGCGATTTCAAAGGCTTCCGCGAGTATGATGACGCAGATTGTAAAAGGCAAATCGAAGGCGGAAGCCGAAATTCTGTTTGACGAATTTCATCGAATGGTTTTGGGCGAAATGGACGAAGAACGGGAAGAAAATTCTTTGGGCAAACTGAAAATTTTCGCTGGAGTCCGCGAATTTCCGGCGCGCGTCAAATGCGCGAGTTTGAGTTGGCATACGCTGCACGCCGCGTTGACGGGCGAAGAAGAAGTTTCGACGGAATAATTTTCAAGCGGCGCGAACGGAAACACGAAAAACTGATTTCTCGAAAAGGTTTTTTGATTGCCGGATTAAAGAAATGAAAGACATTGAAACACGACAGGATTTGGAATTACTGCTGGCGCGGTTTTATAAAATTGCGACCAAAGACGCGAAAATCGGACATCATTTCGACGATTTAAATTTGGAAACCCATTTGCCGGTAATCGTCAATTTTTGGGAAAAAGTTTTATTCGGCAAGCCTGTCTATTTCAATAATCCTTTAGAGATTCACCAAATACTTCACAAAAAATTTCCGCTCAAACCGGAGCATTTTCGCCGCTGGGTCGAAATTTTCGGCGCGACGGTTGATAAATTATTCGGCGGCGAACAGGCGGAAAACGCCAAACTTCGCGCTGGAATGATCGCACATAGTTTAAATCAAAGAATCAATCTGGAAAACAGTTTGAAAATTTCCCGCAGCTAGGTATTCTCGCCGGTAGGTTTCCTTTCCATCGCCGTATCAATTTTGTTTTCCGCGTCGCTAATTTCTCGCTCCTGTTCCATTTCACGCGACAAAAAATAATTCAGAGCCGTGCGGATAACCGCAATCGCGCCGAGTTTGCCGATTTGGTCCCAACTCGGCGCAATCGCCGTCGAGAGAATATCCGCGCCAAGCTGAAATTCGAGCGCGAGCGCGAGATAACGCGCCAGCAGAAGCCGCACGCTGTTGTAATTTCCGCCCGTTTTTGAAAACAAAACTCTGGCAAATTCGACGGCGGCAAAAATTACGCCGAGCGCGATAATGGTCGCGCCCGTCATCTCGACAAAAAGTTTGAGCCACGAAACCAGATTTATAATCGTCGGCTCAAACGGAGTTTCACCGGGCGCGTTAATAATACCGCTCGTATTTTCGTCGGCGAAAATAAAAATAATCGAAAGAATGATATTCATCGATAAAAAATCAGTCGGAAAAATAATTTCGCGGTTTCGATTAAATTTCTCGCAGAATCGTTCTCGCCGGCGCGCCGTCGCCCTCGCCGCCGATGTATTTCAAGGGCAGGCAAATCAGTTCATAATCGCCCGCCGCAACCTCGCGCAAATCCAAACCTTCGATAATGACGACTTCACTTTTCAGTAAAGTTTTATGCGTCAGAAAATCGGTCGAGCCAAATTTTTCGACCGAAAGATAATCGATTCCGACGAGTTTTATTTTCTTTTCGACCAGTATTTTCGCGGCTTCCGGCGCGATATACGTAAAATCTTCACGAAAACCTTTTTCGGGATCGTTCCAGAAATTCGAGTTGCGCGTTTTGAATAAAACGCGCTCGACATTTTCCAGATTTTCGACATGCTTTGCTTCGACCGCCATTGCGCTTTCGTCCAATTCGACAACGCGGCACTTGCCTAAAAGTTTATCGAATGAAAGTTCGTGAACTCTTTTTCCGCCTTCGATAAAATGATTCGGCGCGTCAACGTGCGTCGCCGTGTGAACGCCGCAGCAGATTTGCGAAACGTTTGCCGGCGCGCCGCTCGCAATCGAATGCGCGACGGTAATTTCAACCTTCGGGTCGCCTTTGTAAATCGGCGTTTCTGCGCTTATCGGAAACGTCACATCGTAGATTTTCATAATGACTATAAGCATAAATTTATGCGGCGCATTTGGCAAAGCATCCGGCGTTTGGTAGAAATTAAATATGATGAAAATTCAGAGGGAAGAACACGGGGCAAGAGGCGCGTTTTACATTGAGGAAAACGGCGAATGGGTTGCCGAAATGACTTATAAAAAGGAAGGAGCGAGAAAAATCGTGATTGACCACACGGAAGTTTCCGACGCGCTCAAGGGCAAAGGCGTTGGCAAAGATTTGGTCAACGAAGCCGTCAAATACGCGCGGAAAAATAATTTGCTGATTAAACCGGATTGCCCATTTGCGAAAAAAATTCTCGAATCGTCGGAAGATTACGAAGACGTTTTGACCAGATAAATGCCGACGCAAACCAGAATCTCCGCTTCGAGTTATTCAAACACCGCGCCGCTTGTCTGGTCGTTTCTTTACGGCTCGATGCGCGGAAAAGTCGAGTTGATAATGGACAACGCTCCGGCGCGTTCGGCTGAACTTTTGACGCAAAATAGAGTTGATGCCGCGCTCGTTCCTGTCATTGAATATCAGCGAATTGCGGACGTAAAACTTATTCCCGATGTCTGCGTCGGCGCAAAGGAAAAAGTGCGAAGCGTTTGCCTTATCACCAAAGGCGAGGATTTAACGGACGTAAAAACCGTTTCGCTCGACGCTTCTTCCAGAACTTCGGCTGCGCTGACGCGGATAATTTTCCGCGAATTTTTAGAAAAAGAACCGACTTATAAAACGGCGAAACCGAACGTCGAAACGATGCTTGCGGATTCCGATTGCGCTCTTTTAATCGGCGACCCCGCGCTGACGCTTGACGAAAGCGTTTATCGCAAATTCGATTTGGCTTCCGTTTGGAAAAGTTACACGAATTTCGGTTTCGTGTTTGCGATGTGGATGACGCGCCAGCAAACTTGCGCGATTAATTTCGCCGCCGCGCGTGACGAAGGTTTGCGGCATTTGGACGAAATTATTTCAAATTACGAAAGCCAGATTTCACTTTCGCGGGAAG
This sequence comes from Pyrinomonadaceae bacterium, assembly GCA_050996405.1. Taxonomy (GTDB): domain Bacteria; phylum Acidobacteriota; class Blastocatellia; order Pyrinomonadales; family Pyrinomonadaceae; genus JBPCRW01. The sequence goes on from JBPCRW010000180.1 coordinate 11,506, forward strand.
ATTTCAAAAAATACCTCGCCGAAAACATTTCGTATTCGGTTGGCGATTCGATGCGAAAAGGCTTACGACTTTTTTACGAATTAGCTTTCAGGCATAAATTGATTGAAAATTTGAAGGCTGTGGAATTTTTGTGATGACTATTGTTCGGATTTTATTCTTTTTGATTTCCAAAATTGTTGCCAAAATTTAAGCACATCTTCTCTGGTATCGCCCAAGCTGTGTTGTCCCGTAATTGCTTCCAGACATTTTATAGTTTGCTCGTATGACCAAAAATTTTGAAGAATTTGCCGGTTAGCAGCACCGGAATCATTTTCCGGTTTTTCCTGACCTTTCATTTTTTTTACAAGACTTTCAAGATACGAAAGCAAATAAGGAACGGCATCTTTGCCCTTGGTCTTGTATATTGCTTCTAAATAAAGATAGTCAATCGAATCCTGATAAGAAATCGTCGAATCGAGCAGTCGAGCAATAGGCTCGGAAGCACGCGGGTCGCCGATTTCGCCGAGTGCTTGGACTTCATATCGCAGCGAAATATAAATTCCGTCCGGCGGCTCTCTATTTAGAAATGTGTCACCGACGGACTTGTGCTGTATGGCGGCATTAACGATTTTCATTAGTGTAGGAAATGCGCGAGCATCAGGCAATTCCTTGATAGCTTCGGCGGCTCTCGAAAGATTTTCACGGTCTTTCTCCCAACATCTTTTGAGAAACGCTACCAAAGCAGTTTTTGCTCGCTCACCTCCTATTTGAGACAGCGCGTAAGCGGAAGTTCCTCTAACATACGATTCTCGGTCATCAAGTAATTTTATAAGAAACGGGACGGATTTCTTATTTCTGATTTTGCTTAGAGTAATAATGGCTCGCGCGCGAACGATTGAAGTTTCGTCGGTTTGCTGCGCCAAAGATGTAAGCACTGTAAGGAATTCATCTTTTCGGCTTGCTAGTTCATCAATTGCGGCATCAGATAAATTTCGGTTATCGCCTTTAAGCTCTTTGATTAGCTGCTCAACTGACTTTTGACGAGATTCTTGAGAAAATGCACTGAATCCGAAAAAACACAACAGGAAAAAGATAATAGTAAATCGAATAACCATTGATTTAACCTTTCACATTCGATAAATCAAAATCTATCTTTAGTGAATAAATTTTCGCTTTAACACAACCATTTATACAACGATTGAAGATTATTAACAAAAGAATTTCCACCTTGAGTTAGTTTGGCTGAATTTAGACGCGTCTTTTGCTAAAATTAGTTGTGAAATACTTGTTAATTTTTATAGCGGGTAAATATGAACAATTACAGTTTAATAATTTTTGAATTTGCGCTTTGCCAAAATTATTTGCAATGAAAGACAAAGATATTCAACCGATTTTAGATAAAGTTTTGGGCGGCGGAAGATTAACGTCCGAAGATGCGACTGCGCTTTTAGAATCTTACGATATTGCGAAAATCGGCGCGGCGGCGCACGAAATTCGGATGCGTCAAAATCCGTCCGATGTTGTCACATACATCATCGACCGCAACATCAATTATACAAATGTCTGCAACGTCGTCTGCACATTTTGCGCTTTTTATCGCCGACCGGGAAAGCCCGAAACTTACGTTCATTCGATTGAGGAAATTGAAAAAAGAATTGATGAAACAATTGCGCTCGGCGGCACGGGCGTTTTGATGCAGGGCGGGCTGCATCCCGATTTTAATATCGAATGGTATGAAGATTTGCTTTCAAGATTGCACGAACGCTATCCGAATTTTCAACTGCATTGTTTTTCGCCGCCGGAAATTCACAACATTTCTTTAATCTCAAAATTGGATTACGAAACGATCCTGCATCGTTTGAAAGATGCGGGACTAAATTCTCTGCCCGGCGGCGGCGGCGAAATTTTGGACGACGAAGTTCGCAAAAGAGTTTCGACCAAATGCTCGACGCAGGAATGGCTCGACGTGATGCGCGCCGTTCACAAAGTCGGGCTTCGTTCGACGGCGAAGATGATGTTCGGCATTGGCGACAACGTTTCGCATCGCGTCAAACATCTCCAAAGAATCCGCGACGTGCAGGACGAAACCGGCGGTTTTACGGCTTTTATTCCCTGGACTTTTCAACGTGAAAATACCGCTCTGGGAAGAAAAATTACAGAAGAGCCAACGGGAATTGATTATCTGAAAATGGTTTCGGTCGCGCGTCTGTTTTTAGACAACGTGCGGCACATTCAATCTTCGTGGCTGACGCAAGGATTGCGGCTTGGACAAACGGCATTGCGTTTCGGCGCGGACGATATGGGTTCGATTATGATTGAGGAAAACGTCGTTTCGGCGGCGGGCGCGAACACGCAGGCGAACGAAAGGGAATTGCGTTATCAAATTACGGAAGCCGGTTTTATTCCGCAGCAGCGCGATATTTTATACAAATACGTTAATCGTGAAACGGTCGAAAATCTGGACGCGAGGAATTCGATGCCGTTGAAGAAATTGAGCGTGGCGTTTGCAGATTAGTTTTTAGCCGCGAATTACACGAATAACACGAATGAAAAAAGATAAATAATTTGTGTAATTCGTGTAATTCGCGGCTAAAATTTTTATGCCGATAATCATCATCGAAACGCAAATCGACGTGCCGCCCGAAGTTTGTTTCGATTTAGTCCGCCACATCAGTCTTCATCTGCAAACGGCGAAAAATACGGATGAAAAAGCTGTCGTCGGACGAACAAACGGTAAAATTTCTTTGGGCGAAACGGCAACGTTTGAAGGCAAACATTTCGGCTTTACGCAAAAATTAACAGTCAAAATTACAGAGTTTGAAAAGCCTTTCCGCTTTGTTGATGAAATGACCGAAGGCGCATTTAAATCATTTAAACACATTCACGAATTTATTCCGCTTAATGACGGAACGTTGATGCGCGACACGCTTCGTTGGACTTCGCCGTTTGGCGTTTTGGGAAGAATTGCCGATGAATTATTATTAAAAAATCATTTGCGAAAATTTGTCACGCGGCGCAATACGGAACTTAAACAAATTGCGGAAAAATTTACGGAAGGAATAATCAATTTTGCAGAAATACGCACGAGAGATTTTGCAGAAACACGCACGCAGTAAGTGTGTTTTCTTCTTTTGCGCCCTTACTGCGTGTGGGCTTCCGCAAAATATAAGAAAACTTTTAATCAAGTGAAAATAAAAACAATCGAACTTATCGAAATCAACCTGCCGCTCGTTCATTTTTTTGAAACAAGTTTCGGCAGAACTTACGAGCGCAGAATCATCTTAGTTCGCGTTTCGGACGAGCAGAAAATGGAAGGCTGGGGCGAAGTAACGTGCGGCGAAACGCCTTCGTATTGCGAAGAATGGACGGACGCGGCTTGGGTCACAATCGAAAAAATTCTCGCCCCCGCAGTCGTCGGAAAAGAGTTTGAAAAAGCGGAAAACGTTTGGGATTTAATGAAAAAAGTTCGCGGAAACCGGATGGCGAAGGCGGCGATTGAAACCGCCGTCTGGGATTTGGAAGCGAAGAAATTGAACGTGCCGTTGTGGAAATATTTGGGCGGCGTTAACGCGGAAATTAAGTGCGGCGTTTCAATCGGAATTCAGGATTCCGTCGAACAGCTTTTCAGTAAAATTCAGACGGAATTAGATGCGGGTTACAGACGAATAAAAATTAAAATCGCGCCGCATTGGGATTATGAAATCGTCAAAAAAGTGCGCGAAAAATTCGGCTCGATTCTATTGATGGGCGATGCGAATTCGGCGTATTCATTGAACGATATTGATTTGTTCAAGCGGATGGACAAATTTAATTTAATGATGTTTGAGCAGCCGCTTGCCTACGACGATATGCTCGACCACGCGAAATTGCAGCGTGAAATCCGAACACCGATTTGTCTGGACGAATCAATTCGCTCGCCGGAAGACGCGCGAAAAGCTATCGAACTCTGCGCGTGTCAAATTATCAACGTCAAACTCGGTCGCGTTGGCGGACACGCGCAGGCGAAATTGGTTGAACAAGTCGCTCGTGAAAATCAAATTCCCGTCTGGTGCGGCGGAATGTTGGAGTCGGGAATTGGACGCGCTCACAACATCGCAATGTCAACTTTGCAGGGTTTCACTTTGCCGGGCGACGTTTCCGCGTCAAAGCGTTACTGGCACGAGGACATTATCGAACCGGCGGTTGAAGTCACTGCGCGCGGAACAATCATCGCGCCGGAAAAAGCCGGAATCGGTTTTGAAGTAGGGCGCGACAGAATCGAAAAACTGGCAGTTAGACGAGAACTAATATCAGCATAAAATTCACTACAGCGACACAGAAAAGAATTAGCCACGAATAACACGAATTAAATTTTATCCTGCCCATCCTGTTTTTATTTCCTCCGCGTCTCTGTGCCTCTGTAGTGAAAATCTGTTTTAATAATTTATTTATGAGCAATCAAGAACCAAACAAAATTATTTTCTCGATGGTTAGGGTCAGCAAGTTTTACGACAAAAAGCCTGTCCTGAAAGACATTTATTTATCATTTTTCTACGGCGCGAAAATCGGCGTTCTCGGTCTGAACGGGTCTGGTAAATCTTCGCTTTTGCGAATTATTGCCGGAACGGACAAGGAATTTAACGGCGAAGTCGTTTTTTCAAAAGGTTACAGCATCGGTTATCTCGAACAAGAGCCGAAACTCGACGACGCGAAAACCGTCAGGGAAATTGTCGAAGAAGCTGTCGGGGAAACGGTAAATTTGTTGAAAGAATACGAAGAAATCAACACGAAATTTGCCGAGCCGATGACGGACGACGAGATGAATAAACTCATCGAACGGCAAGGCGCGGTGCAGGAAAAACTCGACGCGGCGGACGCTTGGGATTTGGATTCGCGGCTGGAAATGGCGATGGACGCGCTGCGCTGTCCGCCTGCGGATACGCCGATAAAAAATCTTTCGGGCGGAGAAAAACGCCGCGTCGCTTTGTGCCGTCTGCTGCTGCAAAAGCCGGATATTTTGTTATTGGACGAGCCGACAAATCATTTGGACGCGGAAACCGTCGCGTGGCTCGAACAACATTTGCAGAAATATGAAGGAACGGTTATCGCCGTCACGCACGATAGATATTTTCTCGATAACGTCGCGGGCTGGATTTTGGAACTCGATAGAGGCGAAGGCATTCCTTGGAAGGGAAATTATTCGTCATGGCTTGAGCAGAAACAACAGCGTTTGGCGGGCGAGGAAAAGACGGAGGCGAAACGTCAAAAAGCTTTGGAGCGCGAACTCGAATGGATTCGGATGTCGCCGAAAGGTCGCCACGCGAAATCAAAAGCGCGAATTAACGATTATGAAAATCTCGCCGCGCAGGAAACTGAAAAACGAATTGACGATTTAGAAATTTATATTCCGGTTGCCGAACGCTTGGGCGGAAACGTTATCGAAGCCAAAGGCGTTTCAAAATCTTACGGCGATAAACTGCTGTTTGAAAATCTTGAATTCAGCTTGCCGCGCGGCGGAATTGTCGGCGTTATCGGCGCGAACGGCGCGGGCAAAACCACTCTGTTTAAGTTAATTACGGAGCAGGAAACGCCGGATTCGGGCGATTTTAAAGTCGGCGAAACGGTCAAACTCGGCTACGTTGACCAGTCGCGCGATTCTCTGAACGCGGACAAAAATATCTGGGAAGAAATTTCCGGCGGTCTCGACATGGTGCAGCTCGGAAAACGCGAAATGAATTCGCGCGCGTATGTTTCGCGTTTTAATTTTTCAGGCAGCGACCAGCAGAAAAAAGTCGGCAATCTTTCGGGCGGCGAGCGCAACCGCGTGCATCTGGCGAAAATGTTAAAGACGGGCGCGAATGTTTTACTGCTTGACGAGCCGACCAACGATTTGGATGTCAACACGATGCGCTCCCTCGAAGAAGCACTCGAAAATTTCGCGGGCTGCGCCGTCGTCATCAGCCACGACCGCTGGTTTTTAGACAGAATCGCCACGCACATTCTGGCGTTTGAAGGCGATTCAAAAGTCGTCTTTTTCGACGGCAATTATTCCGAATACGAGGTGGATAAAAAAGCGCGGCTCGGACACGATGCAGACCAGCCGCATCGGATTAAATATAGAAATTTGACGCGGGCTTAAAGCAAAATATAGAAGAAATTAACAGGGATAATAGGGATTAACAGGGATATTTAAATCATTTATTTTTATCCCTGTTAATTTCTTTTGATAATTATCTGAAATTCGTGTTGATTTTCATCGAAAACGTATTCCGCTTTTGCAAATTTATGAATCGCGCGTAGAATGTTGTTCGTCTTTTAAAACTTATCTGAAAATCTATGAAAATTTATCTCGGACAATTGTTTTTGTCATGCCTCTGCTGTCTGTTTTTAGCAATCTCGGTTGCCGCGCAGACAAGCGACGAAGGTAAAAACGAGTTCAGTATTTGGGGCGGATTTTCGCCGAAATCTTCGACCGTTATCAGAGGCACGGGGCGCACGCCGGACGCGCGTTTCGGCGTTGTTAATTTTCGCTACGCGCGGCGTTTTAACAATAACGATACGGTAAATCTGAAATACACTTTGGACGTTACGCCTGTCGCAATTTTAAATTATCCGGATTTTGATTATATTCAAATATCGCCGACCGTCTTTCAAAAAATTCGCAGCAAGCGCGAAACGCGCTACGGTTTTGGGTTGTCGCCGCTCGGCTTGCAGATAAATTTTCGCCCACGCAAAAAACTTCAACCATTTATCGAAGGCACGGGCGGGCTTTTATATTTCAACAAAAATACGCCGAACGCCGTCGGCAAACGTTTTAATTTTACGGCGGATGTCGGCGCGGGTCTTGAATATCAATTGGAAAACGGCAAAGCCGTCACGTTCGGCTACAAATACTTTCACATTTCAAACGGCAATCGCGGACAGGAAAATCCGGGTTTTGACAACAATCTTTTCTATATTGGTTACACTTTTCTCAAGAAATAGTTGAATATAGTGGTGAGTTGTGAATGGTGAGTTGAAGAAACATCACAATTCACAACTCGCCACTAAAGAAATGAGCAAGACACAACCAGCGCGCGGGATGCGCGATTTTCTGCCCGCCGAGATTCGCAAACGCAATTATGTTATCGGCATCATCCGCGAAGTTTATGAATCTTACGGTTTCGAGCCGCTCGAAACTCCGGCGGTCGAAAACATCGAAACGCTCACGGGCAAATACGGCGAAGAAGGCAACCAACTGATTTTCAAAATCTTAAAACGCGGCGAAAAACTCGACGTGAATGATAAAGAATTAGCCGATTTAGCTTTGCGCTATGATTTAACCGTGCCGCTGGCGCGTGTCGTCGCCAATTATAGAAATGAACTGCCGAAATTTTTCAAACGTCATCAAATTCAACCAGTCTGGCGCGCCGACCGTCCGGCGCGAGGGCGTTTCCGCGAATTTTATCAATGCGACGTTGACACAATCGGTTCGAGTTCGATGATTGTCGAAGCGGAACTCTGCGCGGCGGTGAGCGAGATTTTAACAAGATTAGGATTTGATGATTTCGTTATTCGCGTCAATCATAGAGAAATTTTATATGCGATGCTGGATGCCGTCGAAATTGCCGAAGAAAAGCAAACCGATGCGCTCGTCGCTCTGGATAAACTCGACAAAATCGGCGGCGAAGGCGTTTTAAAGGAATTTGAAAATCGCGGCATAGATGAAAACGCGGCGAGTAAATTGCTTCGATTATTTGACGAATTAAAAAATTCGGATAATTCGCATATTCTTTCGAGTCTTTCGGAATTTATCGGCAGCCGCGAAGCGGGCAAACAAGGCATCAATCAAATTTCGCAGATTTTTAAATTAGCGCATCTCGAAAATCTTAAAATTGACGCTTCGCTGGCACGCGGTTTGAGTTATTACACGGGCGCGATTTTTGAAGTCAATGTTCCAGATTTGGCGGGAAGCATCGCCAGCGGCGGGCGTTACGACGGTTTGATTGGAATGTTCGGCAAAGAGCAAATTCCGGCGTGCGGTTTCTCTTTGGGCTTGGAAAGAATTTTGGTCGTAATGCAGGAGCGCGGAATGTTTCCGCTCGAACTTGCAGCAAGTCCGGCGGATGTTTTAGTAACCGTCTGGAACGAAGAATCGGCGGACGAATCGTTAAAGTTAGCGAGTGAATTGCGAAAGAAAAATTTGCGCGTTCTGGTTTATCCAGAAATTGATAAACTCGGCAAACAGTTTAAATACGCGGACGCAATCGGCATCAATTTCGTTTGCGTTTTGGGTGAATCCGAGATTGCCGAAAACAAAGTGACGCTCAAAAATATGCGGACGGGCGCGCAGGAAATCGTCGAACGCGGCGAGATTGCGGCGAAGATAAAAGAAACTTAAAAAATTATTGTCGGTTGTAAAATCGGCATCAAATTGTTTTCGGAAAACTCTCGAAAAGGGTAAAATAATCAAAATAAATTTACAGCGGAGAAAAATTATGATGAAAAATATGATTGTAAAACGCCTTTCTGCGGTTGCCGCGCTGTTTGTGTTTTCAATGAGCGTTTTCGCGTTTGCGGCGGGAATCGAAGGCAAATATAAAGGCTTGGCGAATCTCGAAGGGCTTGGCAATATTGCGGTAACGGCTGAAATAAAGGGCAGCGACGATAAATTATCGGGCAACATTACCTCGTCGCAGGGTGACGCGCAAATACTCGACGGCAGCGTTAAGGACGGAAAACTCACGCTTCAAATCGCGGTCGGCGATACGGCGGCGACGGTCAACGGAACGGTGGACGACAAGGGAAAAATCACGGGCAGTATTTCCGGCGACCAGATAAACGGCACTATCGAAATGTCGCGTGTCGAAGAAACTCCGGCAAATTAAGACAGGAAATTGGACGCGGACGAACGCGGATTTTCACAGATTCTTTCAGAAAGTTGTAAGAATAAAAATTGCTCTTAAAACCCGCGTTAATCTGATAAATCGGCGTTCATCCGCGTTCTATTGTTAGGTTTCAAAAAACTATGAAAGAGATTCTGCAAAATTTTTTGGACGAATCAACCGCGGCGTTTCGCAGTTACAAAAAACTGTCGGAACGAGCAATTGAGCAAGTTTCGGACGAAGAATTTTTTCGTTCGATTGATGAGGAATCAAATTCGATCGCGCTGGTCGTCAAACACTTGAGCGGAAATTTGCGCTCGCGCTGGACGGATTTTTTAACGACTGACGGCGAAAAGACGGATAGAAATCGTGACGCTGAATTTGCCGAAACCGGCGATACGCGCGAAAGTTTAATGCGGAGTTGGGGATCAAGCTGGCAAATTCTTTTCGCTTCGCTCGAATCTTTGAAAGTGGAGGATTTGGATAAAAAAGTAAAAATTCGCGGCGAAGACTTTACGATTATTCGCGCGATAATTCGTTCGCTCTCGCACACGGCTTATCACGTCGGGCAAATTACGTTTTTAGCCAAACATTTTCGCGCCGCCGAATGGAAAACTTTGAGCATTCCGAAAAACAAATCGGCGGAATTTAACCGCTGGCTCGACGGGCAAAAAGACAAAGGAAATTATCTGGAAGCCGCCGCCGATTTTAATAAACAAAAATAAAAAAAGCGGGAGGAGAGAGTGTTTTCCCGCTTCAGGTTTATTAAGTTTTAAAGAAATTAGCGAACGCGAACGCGGCTGATAACTCTGGTCGTCGTTCTGCCGTTCGGTAAATGTCTGGTTTGAATCGTTTCACGATAAGTTCTGGAACCGCTGCGGATAACGCGCGTGCGCGTGACGACCCTCACGCGGGGATTAAAACGTCCGCGATGGCGCGTCACGCGAGTCGTCGTGACCGTGGTTTGATTTTCCACGCCGGCTGTTTTTGCTTCGGCGAACAAAGGCATTGCCATTATAGACAAGCTAAGAATTGATAACGTTAAGAATTTTTTCATTGTAACCTCTCCTCGAAATTTTTAGGCGATGTCGAAACATTGCCCGTTAAGTAAGACGCTGAAAAATGCCTTTAGGTTATAAAAAATCTCAAAAGACTTTTTTCGTGATTTTTTTCAGAGAACGTAAAATCTAATTTTGCAGATACTTGCCACCGAAAAACAGGCTCAAAATTATTTCTCTGCCGGATTCTATGATAATCTGTAAATCTGAATTTATGCAAACAATTTCTATTTTAGGCTCGACCGGCTCAATCGGCTGCAACACTCTGAAAGTAGTCGAACATCTCAAAAATTTTCGCGTGGTCGCGCTCTGCGCGGGGCGCAATATGCGGAGATTTGCCGAACAGATTGCAGAGTTTCAGCCCGAACTTGTTTCCTGTGAAAACGAAAAATGCGCGGAAGAATTATCCGAAAAACTTCATTTTTTTAAAGTTTCTAAATTGCCGAAAATTGAAACGGGCGAGCAAGGTTTGATTAAAGTTGCGACGCGCGGCGAAGCGAAAATAGTCGTCTCGGCAACGGTCGGCGCGGTCGGTTTCGTGCCGACTTTGCGGGCGTTGGAGGCGGGCAAAAGAGTCGCGCTGGCAAACAAGGAAACTCTGGTGATGGCGGGCGAATTGATGACGAAAGCGGCGCGTGAAAACAAGGCGGAAATTCTGCCCGTCGATTCCGAACATAACGCGATTCATCAATGCTTGCGCGGCGAGAAAAAGGTGGAAGTTAAACGCTTGATTCTGACCGCTTCGGGCGGACCTTTTCGCACAAAATCAAAAACGGAAATCGCCGACGCGACGCGCGAGCAGGCTCTGAATCATCCGAACTGGAAAATGGGCGATAAAATTACGATTGATTCCGCAACCCTGATGAACAAAGGCTTGGAAGTTATCGAGGCGCGCTGGCTGTTCGGTTTCGGCGCGGATGAAATTTCCGTTCTCGTCCATCCGCAGTCGGTCGTTCATTCGATGATTGAAATGGTAGACGGCTCGATTATCGCGCAGCTTGGCGCGACCGATATGCGCCACGCCATTCAATATGCTTTGACTTACCCGACGCGCAAAACAAATTGTCTCGAACCGCTCGATTTTTCCAAATTGAATCAATTGACTTTTGAAGAACCGGACTTAGAAAAATTTCCGTGTCTCGCGTTGGCGTATCGCGCTTTGAAAACGGGCGGAACGTTGCCCGCCGCAATGAACGCTGCCAACGAAATTGCCGTTAAAGCGTTTTTGGATAACAAAATCCGGCTTTCCGATATTCCGAAAATTATCGAAAACGTAATGGATGAACATCAAGTTGAATCGGTTGCGAGCTTGGAAATTGTTTTGAAAACCGATTTTTGGGCGCGAAAACGAGCTATAATAAAATTGGAGAAAACCGCATCGGCGAATTAGGATAAAATATTATGGACGCAGTTTTGGAGCGAGCAAAAACGCAGCCGACAATCGAACTCGAAGAAGCGAAAGCGAACGGCGAACCGAAAACCGTGCGCTGGACGCGAGACCAATATTATCGAATGGCGAATCTCGGTTTTTTTAAAGGCAGACGAGTCGAATTGATAAAAGGAGAAATTACCGAAATGTCGCCGATGAAAAGCGCGCATGCCACCGCCGTGAGGTTGGTAGTCGAAATTTTGAGAAATGTTTTTGCGAAAGGATTTGTGGTTGACAGTCAATTGCCGATGAGTTTTGGCAAGACGGACGAACCCGAACCGGATGTCGCGGTTGTCGAAGGCAAAGTCCGCGATTTCAGTAATTCGCATCCGAAAAATGCCGCTTTAATTGTTGAAATTTCCGACACGACTTTGAATTTTGACCGCACGAAAAAAGCGAGTTTGTATGCGGAAAATAAAATTCAGGATTACTGGATTTTGAATTTGAAAAATCGCTGTCTCGAAGTTTATCGCCAGCCGCTGCGCGACAAAAAACTCGGATTTATCTATACGGAAATTCGCGTCGTGACGGAAGGCGAAATGATTGCGCCGCTCGCCGCGCCCAAAACGAAAGTCAAAGTTTCGGATTTACTGCCGTAAGTTGATAAAGTTCGGCAGGCGTTTTAGACTTTATTTGCAACTTAAAAAGCGGTCAAAACCTCTAATTTGCCGGAAAGTGAGAAAGAAATTATGGATTCTGTTTTATACGTCGTCATCGCAATTTTAGCCGTTCTTTTTGTGTTCGGCATCGCCATCAACATTCACGAATTCGGGCATTTCGTCGTTGCCAAACTTTTCGGAATGCGCGTCGAAGCCTATTCGTTTTTCGGACTCGGACCACGAATTTTCGGTTTTAAATACGGGCATACGGATTACCGCGTCAGCGCGATTCCACTCGGCGCGTACGTCAAACTTTACGGCGACGAAGCGACGGGCGCGTTAGAAGGCGGGGAATCGAAAGGCGAAACTGTTCCCGAATCCGAGCTTTACGAACTGCGTCCGCGCTGGCAGAAATTTCTCGTAATGATTGGCGGACCGTTTATGAATATCCTGCTCGCGCTGGCGATTCCTTTTTCGATGGCGATGATTTACGGCGTTCCGTCGAATCCCGCGCCGATTGCCGGAATTGTCAAAGCGGGCGGCGCGGCGGAACAAGCGGGAATAAAAGTCGGCGATAGGATTGTTTCGTTTGACGGCGTGGAAAACCCGACGTGGAGCAGAATTCAAAATGATTCGCTGCTGCTGCCCGAAAAGGCAACGCCGATTGTCGTCGAGCGCGGCGGGCAGAGGATTCCGCTGACGATTAAGCCTTCAAAACTTGAAACCGACGGGCAAACGGTTGGGATGATTGATTTTGAACCCGACAAGGGAACTGTGCCGGTTGTTGTCGGAACTATTCAACCCGACATGCCCGCCGCCGAATCCGGCTTGCAGAAAGGCGACCAGATAACATCGGTCAATGATAAGCCGATTCGCAACAGTCAGGAAATGAAAAATATGGTTGGCGAAATCAAAGACCAGCCTATCAAACTGACCGTTATCAGAGGCAGCGAGCGCAAAGAAATTACCACGCACGCCGTTCAGAAAGATGGCGATTGGCTTATCGGAATTGCGTTTGACCAAAACGCTAACATTGCGCGGGAAAAAGTCGGCATCGGCGCGGCATTTGCTTACGCAGTTGACTCAAATCTCGAAGTTTTGCGCTTGACGGCGAAAGCATTCGGGCAGGTCGGCACGGGCGAACGCTCGGCGCGCGACACGGTTTCCGGTCCGATTGGAATCGTTCAAATTATCATTCAAGTCGTGTTCAGCGGTGGATTTTTCGGACTTTTGGGAATTCTGGCATTGATTAGTTTTAATCTCGGCGTGTTGAATCTGCTGCCGATTCCGATGCTCGACGGCGGGCAGATTATGGTTCTGGCAATCGAAGGAGTTTTGGGATTATTTGGGCTGACGCTTTCGATGGCGATTAAGGAAAAAATCCAATTTGTCGGGCTGGCGGCGATTTTGCTACTGATGGTTTTCACGCTGTTCAACGACGTATCGCGGTTTTTCAGATAGAAATTCTGTGACAATCTTGTAGCGTTTGCGATGTTGGTTTTTACATTGCAGACGCTATAATGTTTTCGGGTAAAAGTTATGAGACGAGAAACAAAAGCGGTTAAAGTCAGAGATATTCAAATCGGCGGCGGCGCGCCCGTTGCCGTCCAGTCGATGACGAAAACCGACACGACGGATGTTGACGGCACAATTAAACAGATTGAAGAAATGGTCAAAGCGGGCTGCGAAATTGTTCGCGTCGCCGTTCCCGACAAAGATGCGGCGATTGCCTTGAAAGAAATTCGCAAACGCACGGATGTTCCGCTGGTCGCCGACATTCATTTTCATTACAAACTCGCGCTAATGGCACTCGATGCGGGCGTTGACAAACTGCGGCTGAATCCCGGCAACATCGGCTCGATTGACCGCGTGCGCGAAGTTGTCCGCGCCGCCGAAGCGCAAAAAGTTCCAATTAGAATCGGTGTCAACGGCGGCTCATTAGAAAAAGACCTTTTGCGAAAATACGGCACGGCAACGCCCGAAGCGATGGTCGAATCGGGAATGCGCCATGTGCGAATTTTAGAAGATTTAGGATTTTCCGACATCATAATTTCTCTGAAAGCGTCGGACGTAAATCGAATGGTCGCGGCGTATCGTTTGATGGCTGAAAAAGTAAATTATCCGCTTCATCTCGGCGTAACCGAAGCCGGAACGCCGTTCGGCGGCACGATAAAATCCGCAATGGGTTTGGGAATCCTTTTGCATGAAGGTATCGGCGACACGATTCGCGTTTCACTTGCCGCCGAGCCGCACGAAGAAGTTCGCGTCGGTTGGGAGATTTTGAAATCTTTAGAATTAAGGAAACGCGGCGTGACGGTTGTCGCCTGTCCAACGTGCGGAAGATTAGACGTTGATAATTTCGTCGAAATCGTCACCGAAGTTGAAAGACGTTTGGCGCACGTCGAAGAACCGCTTCATCTTTCGATTATGGGCTGCGCCGTCAACGGTCCCGGCGAGGCGCACGATTCGCAGCTAGGCATCACTTTTGGTCGTCAGGTCGGAATGATTTTCAAAGACGGCGTGCCGATGCGAAAAGTCGCGGGCGCGGATATTGTCGAAGAATTCGTCAAGGAAGTCGAGATTTTGCGGAAGGAAGGCAATGCGGCAAAATCGCTTTTGGAAGAAAAAACACTCGTGCAGATTTCATAGAAGAATTAGCCGCAAAAAGGCACAAAAATCACAAAAAGATTCAAACATATTTGCGCTTGTTCATTTGTATTTTGTTGATTTTTGTGCCTTTTTGCGGCTATGATTTTTTAGATTGCCAGAAGATTAAATGGGTAAAAAGGTAAATTCCGTAAAACGGCAAAACTTAATAACAGCGCGAAAAATCCCCAAGCCATCCACGGATGAAAAATCTTCCACGAAAGCCCGCACCCGCGCACGGCAGTCAAAATCAGCGAAACAAACAAGTAACCGAAAATAAAAGCGTAAATCGGCAGCAGCAAGTTGTAGTGAAGCGCGCCTAAAACATCGCCTTGAAAAAGCGCGTGAAAACCGCGCGTCAAACCGCAGCCCGGACAATTCATTCCCGTTAAAGCGTGAAACGGGCATTGCGGAAAAAATCCAGCCGTCACCGGATTGAAATATCCGACAGCAAACGAACCAATCGCAAACGCCGAAACCGTCGCCGCCGCCAAAACGCGCCCGGTCGTCGAATGATTTAATAAAATTTTATCGCCGGATTTCACAAATTTATTTTACTACAAAATTTTTGTTTAAGAACTCGCCATCTGCATAAACAGCGCGTCGGTTGCGATTTTACGATTGAGATTGACGTTTAAATTGCCGCGCAAAATTTCGATTTCCGCGAGCCACGTCGCCAAAATTCTACTGTCAGCGTTTTCCGCCAGACGTTTTAATTCCGCTTTCAAATCGGCATTGGTGATATTTCCTTCCGGTCGTCCGAGCCGCAAAATCCAGACATCGTGAATCAGCGTTTGCAGAATATTCAAATAGATTTCGTAAAAATCTTTGTTTTTCGCGTCGCCCATTTCTTCGGCGATTTTCAGTAAAGCGGCGCGGTCTCGTTTCACCAAAAGACTTTTTAAAACGACGAACATCGATTCGCGCCGCTCGCGGAATTTTCCGACATCCATTCGCAAAGCGCGTCCGACGCTGCCGTTCGCAAACTTTGAAACTATTTCCGCGTCGTCAATCGCAAACTGCTTCGCGCCTTCCAAAAAACCTTCGATTTGTTTGGCTTCGAGCGGAGCGAAACGCAGCGTCTGACAGCGCGAAAGAATCGTCGGCAGCAGCGCGTCGGGGCGCGAAGTTATCAGAAAAATATAGGTCGTCGGCGATGGTTCTTCCAGAGTTTTCAGCAGCGCATTGGCAGAATTATCCTTCGCGGCGTTTAATTTTTCCGCGTCGTCGATGATAAAAATTCGCGCTCTGCCTTCAAACGGGCGAAAATTCGCTTCCCGTTCCAACTGGCGCACGGCATCAACCAAGATACTGTTTTTAAAGGGAATGACCATTCCGATGTCGGGATGTTCACTGAAAAAAACTTTTTCGTAATCTTCTTTTTTATCCGAATTAGGAAACGAAAAATTGTCGGCGCGTTTGCACGCTCCGCAAACATCACAAGCCTCGCCCATTTGCGGATTCTGGCAGATGAACGCTTTAGCGAGTTCGAGCGCGAAAAGTTTTTTTCCCACGCCTTCCTCTCCGGCGAACAGAAACGAGTGCGGAACGCGCCCGTTTGCGAGCAGACGCTGCAAAATTTCTTTCGCGTGATGATTACCGGCGAGTTTGTCGAACATAAAAAGTAAGCCGTGAGCCGTAAGCAGTAAGCATAAAAGCAACAACTTACCGTTCACCTTTCCAAAAAATCATTAACGATTTTTAAAGTTCTGGCGTGAATTTCTTCAATCGAGCCGTTTGCATCAATCACCCGAAACCGCTTTTTCTCTGCGGCGGCAAGTTCGAGATAAGATTGGCGCACCCGTTCATAGAAATCCGTTTTTTCCCTGTCCATACGGTTTTTCTGCTCGCCCGCGTCGTCTCTGATTTCGGTTCGCAAAAGCGCGGCTTCGACCGGCAAATCGAAAAACAGAGTCAAATCGGGTTTTAGCCCGCCGGTTGCCAGTTCAATAATTTGTTTGACGATATTTTGCGGCAGACCACGCCCCGCCCCCTGATACGCGAAAGTCGCGTCCGAGTAGCGGTCGGAGATAACGATTTTCCCTTCCGCCAGAGCGGGCTTGATTAAAAAATTGACGTGCTGCGCGCGGTCGGCGGCAAAAAGCAAAAGTTCCGCGAGCGGCGCGACCGTTTCGTCGGTTTCAAGAAATACTTCTCTCAATTTGCGACCCAGGGGCGTTCCGCCCGGCTCTTGAGTCGTCAAAATATTCAATCCGCGAAAACGCAAATCGGTTGCGACGAGGCGCAGTTGAGTCGATTTGCCGCTGCCGTCAATACCTTCAAAAGTGATAAATTTGCCGCGCAAAATTTTATTCCGAAACAGGTTTTTTTCGTTCAATCGAGATGGTTGAAATGGCGTGTTTGAAAATCAGAAAATCCTGCCCGCTCACGTCGAGCAGAACGGAAAATTTGTCGAAACTTTTGATTCTGCCCGAAAGAGTCGCGCCCTGCAGAAGATGAATGACGATATTTGTTTTGTCCCGGCGCGCCGTGTTTAAAAACGCATCCTGAATGTTCTGCGACGTAGCTTTTTCCATGACAATTTCTCTTTTATTAGCTTAAATTTAAGATTGCAAATCAAGTATATCAAATTTACTTATCCAGACAAGAAAAATTTCACAAGCGTGATACTTAAGCAGTCAAACCTGATAAATTCGGCAACTCGGCTTCAAAAAACTACTTCGATTTATAATTCGAGCATTTTCCAGAGTCTTTCCTGAATTTCTTTTTCACTTCCGAAACCGTCCAGCCAAATCGCGTCCGTTTCGCGCCGAAACCACGATAATTGGCGTTTGGCGTAATTGCGAACGTCCTGTTTGGTTCGTTCAATCGCGCTTTCCAGAGTTCGTTCGCCGCGCAAAAATTCGCAAACCCGACGGTAGCCGTGCGCGCCGAGCGCGTTTGTGTCGTCTTTTAAACCCTTTTCACGCAGACGTTTCACTTCCTCGACCAGACCGTTTTCAAAATGAATTTCCGTTCGCCGGTTGATTTTTTCATAAAGCGAATCGCGCGGCGGATTCAAAACAAAAATTCTGATTCGATTAGCAAATTCCGGCGGCGCGGCGCGGCGCGGCTGAATTTCAGAAAGGCGTTTTCCGGTTTGAAAAAAGATTTCGAGCGCGCGTGTCGTGCGGACATAGTCGCGCGGGAAAAGTTTTGCGGCGGACGTTTTATCAACGCGCCGCAAAATTTTATGTAAATATTCCGCGCCTTTTTTCTCTCGCAAAATTTTTAATTTTTCGCGTAAATCTTCATCGGTTTTCGGGCTTTCAAAAAACGGCTGGCGCAGGGCGCGAAGATAAAAACCCGTTCCGCCGACGAGAATCGGAACGTTTCCGCGCCGCTCGATTTCGCAGATTTTTTTCGTCGCATCCTGCGCCCAATCCGCCGCCGTGTAATTTACACACGGCGAAACGTAATCAATTAAATGATGCGGAACGCCGCGCATTTCTTCGATTGAAGGTTTAGCAGTCGCAATCTGGATTTCTTTGTAAATCTGAACCGAATCGCAGTTGATTATTTCGGCATTTTCCAGACGCAGAGCGAGCGCAACGCCAAGTTCGGTTTTGCCCGAAGCAGTCGGTCCGACAATAGAATAAACTGGTTTTTCGGAAAAAGAATTGTCCACAGATGAACACAGATTAGCACAGATAAGCGAAAGATTTTCGGCGGATTTTAATATGTGTAAAAGACAAATCGAACCAGCGCGACCAGCAAAATCGCACCGAGCAAAATCAGCGAGCCGATGATTTGATTTCGTGAAAAACGCATTGGCTAATCGTAATGAGTAGCAGAGAAAACGTCTTCAATTATTTCAATCGGATGTGTAAAAAATAATTTCGGATGGTCAGCAGCCATCATAATTCGACACTTAAAAGACATACAGGCGCAATCGGTAATACCGCTTCTTTTAGTTCGCAATTCAGTATTAACCGCCGCCCCTAAGGTAAGCGTTAAAATGAAAGCTAAGGTTTTACGAGAAAAGAAACGCATAACATCTTCCAATATATCAATAAGCCTTTGTTAAATCAATTCCCGTATAGTAATGCTTTAAAATCGCGTCGTATTTCACGCCCATTTTCGCCAAGCCGTAAGCACCGTATTGGCACATTCCAACGCCGTGACCCCATCCGCGCCCCGTGAATGAATACGAGATTGCGCGTCCCGTCGAATCATAGCGTTTATTTAAAACGAAAAGCTGTTCGTTTAATCTTAACGCGGAACGAATTTTTCCGCCTTTGAGATGAAAAGTGCCGCTGCTTCCGACGATTTCCAAATCGATGGCGCGGCGCGAAACACCTTTTTGCGCGATACGAACGTCATAGAGCGTGCCGATTCCGCGCACGTAACGCGAGAGGCGCGACTGCACTTGCGAGGGCGAAAGATTGACGTTCCACATCGTGAACGGCGACATTTTTTCGGCGACGGTCGTCGTGGTCGTCGGTTTGATTTCCAGATATGTGACTTCGCCTGCGGCGTTGGTCTGGTAATTTACCGTTTCGCCGCCGACGAGCGCGGCTTCTTTGACGGAGTAAAAATCGTCGCCGAACCCGCGAAACAGAAAAACATCGGAACGAACATTTAAAGTTTTGCTCGTTTTGCCTGTTTTGATAACGAGTTTGCCGTCCGCGCTCGGCTGTGCGATACCCGTTTGCAGCGCGGGCAGCCATTTTTTTTTCGTGTAAATCTGTTCGATAACGCGCAGCATTTTGGCGCGTGAAAAATGCCTGTCAGGTTTCAAAGTCAAATCGGGATAAATCGTCAGATAACCGTCGCGCAACAGGATGGCGACATCGGCGCGGCGGTCTTTCGGTATGTCGTTCGCGTCGTTGAAAGACAATTGATAATTGATGTCGGATTCCGATAAAAGCGTGTCGGCGTAAGCGTCGCCGTAAAACAATTGCGCCAGTATTCGCGCCAGTTCCGCAGGTTTTGCCGTATCCTTCGAGACGTTCGGAAAAGTTTTGCCGAGCCGAACCGCAATGTTGTTAATCCAATTTCCCATTTCGCTTATGGTTGGTGAATCCTTAAACCAATCGTCGGTTAATTGCGCTGTATTTAACTGAAAATTATTGACGGCAAACAGAGACATCAAGCGGACGAGTTCGAGATTTTCCGCATCGTCAATTTTGGCGGGCTGGCGAATCGTTTTTATCAAAAACGGGTCGAAATGCTGATGACCTTCGAGCGAACATTCCACGCCGCGCAAATACGGTTCGTTGAAATCGAAAATGTTTTCGCTGTTTTCTGTGCGCCCGCCGCAAGTCGAAGTGTAAAGCGCGTTTATCGGTTTGCCGTGATAAGTGGCGACAATGCCGCGCGTCTCAAGGACGGCTTGCGTTCCCATTGCGGATTCCGACGAATAGCCGCGATAAACCTGCGAGCGCGTCGTCGGCAGAATATCAAAACCCTGCGTGCCGAATTGATTAAGATTGGCGACGGCGTAAGTTCGCGCGGCGACGGCTTGCGCTTTTTCGGCTTCGAGCGCGGGCAGTCCGAGTTCGTTCGGCACAACGCCGCGCAGATAATCTTCCAGACTGACGACATTGACAACCGTTAAACTGCCGCGCGAATTAACAAACACTTCAACTTTGCCGCGATACGCTTTGCCGTTGACGCGGACAGGTGTCAGGCGTTCGTTAGTCGAACTAAAGGCGACGGGTTTCAGCGAATTAAATTTCGCCGCAGGAGTTGCGCCGCTGACAATAACTTCGCGCAGATTCGGGTCAACATTTGCGTTTGTCGAATCACTCGTCGGGCTGCTCGAAGCGGTCGTTTTAACCAGACTGCGAACTTCGGATTTTCCAACCGTTTTTAATTGCTTTGAGAGCGCGACTGCATCGGTCGAAGGCTGCTGAATTTTTTCAGTTACCGTCACGGCTTCATCAAAACCTCTGTCGCTCAAAAATTCCTTGTAGGCGTTGGTTTCTTCGATGGTGTTTTGTTTTTCGCCAATCGAAACGCGCCAAGTGTTTGTTTTCGTATCAATTGAAAAACCTGTCGGTTCGCCCGTCGCATCTTTCGCGTCCTTTGCAAGTTGCGCGGCTTCGGCTTGCGTGGCGATATTCTGAATCTCGAAATGATAAAGTTCGATTTGCGGCGGGCGATAAGCGCGTGCCGACGCGACAATTCGAGTCGTCGCCAAAAATTTCTGCGGCTCGTCCGAACTGACCGCGACCAGCGAAGAATCGCTCGTCGTAATCGAAACGCTTCGCGCGTTGGTCGTCAATCCGACACGAATTTGCGGTTCGGCGGCGAGTTTGAAAATCGCCCGCGCTCTCGTTTCAACTTTTGCCGTTTCGCGGAAAGTTTCGACGGCAAAAGCCGCGTTTATCGAACCCGTGATTATCGAAAAAATTGCGAGTAGGGAAAACACATATCGGTAAAACATAGAAATAATAATAAAAGTTTAAAGCGGAAATTGGAAATTGTTCGATGCGCCTGCCAGTTTGCGGCTTGTCGATTGCCGATTCCTTTTACATAAAATAATTTTAACAAAGAAAATCGAAAACGAGTTAATACTTCATTGCCGGAAATACAAAATACTGGCGAATAAAAGTCGATAAAGCAAAGCAGATAATCGTTAAAATTTTTTGCATTTTTTCACCTCGAATAAATTTTCAAATTGATTAAAACCGACCGGCGTAAAAAAATGTGACGGAAATCTTCAGTTGCGGAGAAATTTTCGGGCGTGATATATTTTCTTTTTCAAACAATCGCAAAAATTCAAAAATCTAAGGAAATTACAGAATGTCAGGTCATTCCAAATGGCAC